>NZ_JBFAHW010000002.1:0-221446 GCF_040654355.1 Streptomyces sp. NPDC050704
TATCCGATCGCCGCTCTGGGATATCCAGTCATGGCACGTTGCCGCGGCGATCGGACACCCCGACACGACCCCTCACGCCGGAGAGCCGAGTGCGGCTGGGTGGGGCCTGCGGTGCAGACCCCGGCCGGCGCTGGCGGGCCTGTTCTTTTAGGGGCGCGGGGAACTGCGCACCCAGCCCCCACCGGCCCGCAGTGATCACACCGCCCCAAGCCCCCCGGTCTTTCGTCTTTCAGGGGCGCGGGGAACTGCGCGACAAGCCACAGGCGGCCCGCGGTGTACGAACAACCGAACGGGGGTCTGGGGGCGGAGCTCCCAGTTTCGGGAAGGGGTGGGGTGGGGGAAAGGGAACCCCGGACACCCGCCCCGATAAGGTGCAGCCATGCATGATCTCGGCGTGGGGTTCAAGTACTTGGTGCGGGGGCAGCGTTGGGTGTCCCGGCACGGGAAGCAGTTCGGGTTCGGACTGATCCCGGGCCTCATCACCCTCGTGCTGTACGCGGCCGCCCTGACGGCCCTGGCCCTGTGGGGCACGGACTTCGTGGCCTGGGCCACCCCGTTCGCCGACGACTGGTCCAGCCCCTGGCTCGGCCTCTTCCGCGGGTTCCTGACGGCAGTCCTCTTCGCCCTCGCGCTCCTCCTCGCCGTAGTCACCTTCACCGCCGTCACGCTCCTCATCGGCCAGCCCTTCTACGAGAACCTCTCCGAGAAGGTGGACCGGGACGTCTCCCCGGACGGCACGGCACCCGAGTCGGGCCTGCCGTTGTGGCGCGAGCTGCTGATCTCGGCGAGGGACAGCCTCCGGATCGTGGGCAGGGCCCTGGTCTGGGGCGTACTGCTTTTCGCCCTCGGGTTCATTCCGTTCGTGGGGCAGACGGTCGTCCCGGTGATCGGTTTCTTCGTCACCGGGTTCTTCCTGACGGAGGAGCTGACGGCAGTCGCCCTGCAGCGCCGCCGCGTCGAACTCCGCGACCGCCTCACCATGCTGCGCGCCCGCAAGACCCTGATCTGGGGCTTCGGCACCCCGCTGGCCCTCGCCTTCCTCGTCCCCTTCGTCGCCGTCTTCCTGATGCCCGGCGCGGTCGCGGGCGCCACGATGATGGCCCGCGACCTGCTGGGCGAGGAGACCCGCGAGGAGGACTCGAACGGCAGGGGGCAGCCGGACGCCGTCAGTTGGTGACGTCCGCCGCCACCTTCAGGATCGCCCGGACCTGGGCGATGATGTCCAGCCGGTTCTGGACGAACTCGGGATCAGTGACCTTCCCGGTCGCCGGATCAGTGTTGCCCGTGCCGAACTGGAGCACAGGCGTATGGACATGCCCACCGGGGAGCGAAGTGCGCAGCCCCAGCCGGTCGCGCAGGAGCGTCGCCCGGTACGCGATCTCGTTGGAGAGGTAGTCGCCGCCGCCGCCCGCACGAGCCGTCGAGCCGGCCGTCGGACCTTCGGGGCGTACGACTGACTCGGTGCCGCCCGCCGGGATCTCGGTCACCGACGTGTTGTCGTACACCGGGAAGCGACCCGTGCTCGCGGCCACAATGTCCTTGTACGGCAACGTCGTTGACGTCCACTGCGGCTGTGAGGCCGGGTCGGTGACCGGGATGGTCTCGGTGCGGGCGAGGTTCTCGTTGTCCGGGAAGCCGCCCCGCCAGGCCCCGTTGGTGCGCTCGACGTCGAAGCGCCCCACCCGCCCCTGGCTGACCGTCGTGAACAGGTCGACGCGGGGGAGCTGCGGGCGCAGGGTCCGCTCCACCGTCCCGTCGGCGAAGTCCTGCCACCGGACCGGGAAGAGGGCGGTCTCGACTCGGGCGGGACCGTCGGCCGTCTCGATCGTCGTGCCGTCGAGGGCGAGCGCCGTGGCCCCGGAAGGGTTGGAGATACGGATGTCCCGGTCCAACGTGAACGGGTCGAAGCCGGTCACCAGGATCCGCTTGACCTCCTTGCCGCGCGGATAGCGGATGGTGTCCTGCCCCCGAGAAGTTCGCTCAAGTGAACTGAGAAGACGACCACGTTGAGCCTCACTGAGCCCGAACTCCGGTTCCCACTGCCGTACTTCACGCGTCATGCCCAACCTGGCCCAGTACAGCGGGCGGTCGTCGTCCCGGCTCAGGTCACCACCGGCCGGACCGCGCCCCTGCGCCCGCTCCACCGCCCGCCGCCAGAGCCGGGCACCCTGCCGCTCGACGACACGCTCAGCCTGTGCGTACGAGTGCGCCCCGCCCAGCGCCCGGGCGAGCCCCGGTACCACCGAGTCGAATCCGGAGCGGGCCAGGATCTCCTGGGGCGCGGCCTTGTCGAGGCGCTGCTCCTCCACCGTGGGCGCGGCCGCGGGCTGCTCCGCAGCCAGGGCGGGCGGGGCGGCGAGCCCTGTCATCAGCGCCAGGCCGAGGGCACCGATCCGAACACGTATGTGCGTCAAGGGAGTTCAGGTCCTTCCGTCGCGAGTGAGGCCGTCGTCGAATGGCGGCAGTATGCGTGACGGGCGGGACCCACGCCAGTTGGCTCCGCCGGTTGGGCGGTTGTTCTGGTGCGGGCCGCCTGTGGCTTGTCGCGCAGTTCCCCGCGCCCCTGAAAGACGAAAGACCGGGGGCCTTGGGACGGTGTGCACAGTGCGGGCCGGTGGGGGCTGGGTGCGCAGTTCCCCGCGCCCCTAAAAGACAAAAGACAAGGCCGGGGTCTTGACCCTTGCCCCCACCGGGCCGCTGTCGGCCTCCGGCGTGAGGGGTCGTGTCGGGGTGTCCGATCGCCGCGGCAACGTGCCATGACTGGATATCCCGTCGCGGCACCGCCCCACCCACACACCCAGGGGCGCGAGGAACTGCGCGACAAGCCCCCACCGAACCCGCAGACAAAAACAGCCCAACCGCCGGAGGCAACCGTCACCCCTCCCCAAGCAACGTAAGAAAGTCCCGAAACGCCCCCGGCATATCCACCGACTCCGGTGCCAGCAACCACTGATACTGAAGCCCGTCCATCACCGCCACAAGCAGCGGAGCGGCCCGCTCCGGCGTAAGCCCACTCGGCAACCGCTCCCCGTACTCGGCCCGAAGCACCCGCGCCATATTCCCCCGCACAGCCGCGTACCTCTCAGTGAAGAACGCCCGCGCCGGATGCCCCTCCGTAACACTCTCCCCGAGCAGCGCAGAGAACGTCTGCACAATGCCCGGCCGCATCGCGTTGTACTCGACCAGCGAGTCGAGCAGATCGAGCCGCCACGGAGTGTCCGGCACCGCGTCCCACTGGTCCCGCTCCGCCAGCACGGCGACGAGCAGCGCCTCCTTGGTCGGGAAGTGGTGCAGCAGCCCCTGCTGCGTGAGACCGACCCGCTCGGCGACCGCGGCCAGACTCGCGCCCCGGTAACCGCGCTCGGCGATCACCTCCAGCGCCGCCCGCAGAATCTCCGCACGCCGCGCCGCACTCCGAGTCGCTCTGGGAGCCCTGCTCGTCATGACGTCACCGTACGACACGGCCAGGACCTCCCCACCGACCAAATGTAACGCCAAGATAACGAAACCTACCGATCTACAGGTAACCGATGCAGGATGGAGAACCGGAACGGACTTCAACGAGGAGGCACCTCCATGGCGGGAACCCACTCCACCCAGGCCACCCAGGCCGACCAGGCACGCGAGGCGGCAGTCGAGGCAGCGCTCGCCAAGCTCGACCTCGACGCGAAGGCCCGCCTGCTCGCCGGCCAGGACATGTGGTCCCTGCCCGCACTGCCCGAGATCGGCCTGAAGTCCCTGGTCATGTCCGACGGCCCGATCGGCGTGCGCGGAGTGCGCTGGACCGCCGACGACCCCTCCATCGCCCTGCCGTCCCCGACCGCGCTCGCCGCCACCTGGGACCCCGAACTCGCCCGCAGGGCAGGCGTGCTGCTCGCCCAGGAGGCCCGCCGCAAGGGCGTCCACGTCCTGCTCGCCCCCACGGTCAACCTGCACCGCTCACCCCTCGGCGGCCGCCACTTCGAGGCGTACAGCGAGGACCCGTACCTGACGGGGCGAATCGGCTCCGGATACGTCAACGGCGTACAGGCGGGCGGCGTCGGCACCACCGTCAAGCACTTCGTCGCCAACGACGCCGAGACCGACCGCTTCACGGTGAACAACCGCGTCTCCGAACGGGCCCTGCGCGAGCTCTACTTGGCCCCCTTCGAGGCCATCGTCGAGAACGCCCACCCCTGGGGCATCATGACCGCCTACAACTCGGTCAACGGTACGACGATGACCGAGCACCGCTACCTGGTGAACGAGGTCCTGCGCGGCGAATGGGGCTTCGACGGCTTCAACGTCTCCGACTGGACGGCCGCCCGCTCGACCGTCGGCGCCATCGAGGGCGGCCTGGACGTCGCGATGCCCGGCCCGACCACGGTGTACGGCGAGGCGCTCGCCGCAGCCGTACGAGAAGGCCATGTCGACGAGACCAAGGCCGACGAGGCGGTACGGAACGTGCTGCGGCTCGCCGCCCGCGTCGGCATCCTGGAGGGCGCCGAGCCGGTCGTCACCGAACTGCCGGACGAGGTCGACGGCGAGGCCCTGGCCCGCGAGATCGCCCGCCGCTCCTTCGTCCTCGTACGCAACGAGAACAACGCGCTCCCCATCGCCGCAAACCGCACCGTCGCCCTCATCGGCGCCGCGGCCCGCGACGCCCGCGTCCTCGGCGGCGGCTCCGCGACGGTCTTCCCCGCCCGGGTCGTCTCGCCGCTCGGCGGCCTCACCGCCGCCCTGCCCGAGGGCACGCTGACGTACGCGGTCGGCGCCGACCCGAACGAGGAACTCGCCGCCGCCGACAAGGGGTTCGAGCTGCGCGCCGTCTGCCGCGACGCCGACGGCTCGGTCATCGGCACCGGCTCCGCGCCCAACGGCCAGATCCAGTGGATGGGCAACGACCTGCCCGACGGCGTCACCCACGACAACCTCCACACCGTCGAGCTGACCGGCACGTTCACCCCGCGGGAGAGCGGCCGGCACACCTTCGGCATCAAAGGCCTCGGCGCCTTCACGCTCACGGTCGACGGCACGACGTACTTCGACGAGACCCAACGCGCCGAGAAGGACGACCCGTTCGTCACGTTCTTCGGCGCACCCGTCGAGCGCGCCACGCCGGAACTCACCGCCGGTGACACCTATGAGGTGTCACTGCGCCACGAGATCGCCCTCCCCGACGACCTCCCCATGAAGGTCATCGGCTTCACGCTCGCCCACCAGGAACCGCGGCGCGACCCCGACGAGCTGATCGCCGAGGCGGTCGAGGCCGCCCGCGCCGCCGACACCGCGGTCGTCGTGGTCGCCACCACCGACCGCGTCGAGTCGGAGGGCTACGACCGTACGGACCTGGGGCTCCCCGGCCACCAGGACGAACTCGTCCACGCCGTCGCCGCCGCCAACCCGAACACCGTCGTGGTCGTCAACTCCGGCTCCCCGGTGGAACTCCCGTGGCGCGACGAGGTCGCCGCCGTGCTCCTCACCTGGTTCCCCGGCCAAGAGGGCGGCGCCGCCCTCGCCGACGTCCTCACCGGCACCCACGAACCCGGCGGCCGCCTCCCCACCACCTGGGGCTCCTTCGAGGACGCGCCCGTCACCCGGGTCACCCCGACCGACGGCGAACTCCCGTACACCGAGGACGTCTTCATCGGCCACCGAGCCTGGGAGAAGGAGGACAGGACCCCCACATACCCCTTCGGCCACGGCCTCGGCTACACCGCCTGGACATACGACTCGATCAACGTCACCGGCACAACCGTCACAGTCCGCGTCACCAACTCCGGTACGCGCAGGGGCCGAGAGATCGTCCAGATCTACCTCGCCCCGACCGAGCGGGACACCGCCCGCCCGTCCCGCTGGCTGGCAGGCTTCGCGAGCATCGAGGCAGCCCCTGGTGAGACGATCGAGGCCACCGTCGACCTGCCGCGGCGCGCCTTCGAGGTCTGGGACGAGCAGGCCAACTCCTGGGCGTACATGAAGGGTCCGTACGAGGTTCAGACAGGTCGTTCAGTCGCGGACTGCTGTCTGACGGCAACCGTCGCCCCGTAAGGGGGCGCGGGGAACTGCGTGACCAGCCACAACGGACCCGCACTGTCCGCACAGGCCTCAGCGCACCGAGAACCCGTAAACGGTCTCCGACCGATACACCCCGCCCGGCCGAAGCTCCGTACTCGGAAACTCCGGCCGGTTGGGGGAGTCGGGAAAATGCTGAGTCTCCAACGCGACCCCGTCCCCCGGCGCATACGGAAGCGACGAGTCAAGATGATCCGCCGTATAGAGCTGAAGCCCCGGCTCGGTCGTAGCCACCCCCAACACCCGCCCCGACGCCGGATCATGCAACTCAGCCACCTCAACAGCCGACCCGGTAACCCCCTTGTCGAGCACGAAGTTGTGGTCGTACCCGGCCCCGACCTTCCGCGCCGCACGAAAATCAAACCGAGTACCCTCCACCCCCTCCAACGCCCCGGTAGGAATCAGATCCCTGTCCACCGGCGTCAGCCGAGCCGCCGCGATCCGCAACTCATGCCCACCCGCGTTCCCCGCCCCATGCAGGTTCCAGTACGTGTGATTCGTCAGGTTCACCACGGTCACCGCGTCGGTGACAGCCTCGTACGAGATCCGCAGCGCACCCGTCTCGTCCAGCGTGTACTCCGCCGAGACCTCCAGCCGCCCCGGAAACCCCTCTTCC
Organism: Streptomyces sp. NPDC050704; assembly: GCF_040654355.1. NCBI lineage: Bacteria > Bacillati > Actinomycetota > Actinomycetes > Kitasatosporales > Streptomycetaceae > Streptomyces > Streptomyces sp. NPDC050704. The sequence goes on from NZ_JBFAHW010000002.1 coordinate 6,668, forward strand.
CCGTCCGGGCTCACCCGTGACAGCCGGACACCGTGTTCGACCGGCGAGGCGTCCCACAGCCGCTTGTCGAAGCCGCGCTCACCGCCGTGCAGGGAGTTGGGCGCGTTGTTCCGGTCCAACCGGTACATCCGTCCGCCGAGCGGGAAGCGGCCACCGGCGATCCGGTTCGCGTACCGCCCGACCAGCGCCCCGAAATACGGCTCCGGGTGCGCCAGGTATCCCGCGAGGTCCGGGAAGCCGAGGACCACGTCCGCGAGCAGCCCGTCCCGGTCGGGGATTTCCGCCGACTGCACGATGCCGCCGTACGTCAGGACGCGCACCCGCACCCCGCCACGTTCCAGCGTCCAGCGGTGGACAGGGGAGCCGTCGGGGAGGGAGCCGAAGAGTTCGCTGCGCATGATCGAAACTCTATGCGAACCACTTCACGCTCACGCGGGCGGCTTCCGCGCCGTCACCACGTCGTACGCCATCTCCGCGAGCCGCGCCTGCCCGTTCGTGCTCGGGTGGAACCAGTCCCACTGACTCAGCTGCTCGATGCCGAAGCGGAAGTCGAAGACCGCCCCGCCGTCGAAGCGGCACAGCCGGTCCTTCGCGCAGACCTCCGCGAGCACCTCGTTGTACGCCTCCACCCGGCCCTGCACCTCGTCGCGCCGCAGGGTCGCCACCGAGTCCAGGGCGTCCGGGTCGGCCAGCATCGACGGGCAGATGCCCAGCTTCCAGATCTGCTTGCTCATCTCGTTGCCCCGCCCCTCCGACCACAGCCGCTTCAGGTCGGGCACGCTGGACACGTACACCTGGGTCTTGGGCGACGCGTCGCGCAGCGTGCCGAGCGCGTCCTCGAACTGGGCGCGGAACTCCGACACGGACGTCATCGCGGACACCGACGCGCGGCAGGCGTCGTTAGCACCGGCCATCACCGTGACCAGCTCGGGCTTCTTCACGGCAGCCTGGGCCATCTGACCGGGCACATCGGCCATGCGGGCGCCGGTCACCGCGTAGTTCCAGCTGCGCTGGGCGGCCCCGGACTTTCCGAGGAGGCGTACCGCGAGGCTGTTCACCTTGGCGTCGCTGCCGGTGGCCCAGGACACCTCGGGGCAGTCGGACAGCACCGAGCAGGCGTCGAAGCCGCGCGTGATGGAGTCGCCGACGGCCACCAGCGAGCGCGGGCTGCGGTCCCAGTCGGGGGTGGGCTTCGGAGACGGCTTGGCCTGCGAGGAGGTGCCCGTCGGACCGGGGGAGTTGCCGCCGCTCGCGTCGCAGCCGGCCAGTCCGGCGACGCTCAGCAGGGCCGCCGCCACGGTCGCGATGACGGCATGTGAACGGTGGCCACGGTTCCGCATCCCCAGTTCCCCTCGGTCGTCACGCAACGGCGGGCTCCGTGGGGGCGTCCCCCTGGGTGAACCCTCCGTGTTTCCGGGCGTTGGGACCGACGGTACGTCACACTCCTTGCGCCGCCGCACGGTAGCCTCGCCCCGTGGCCGCCCTGCCACTGACGTTCCGCCAAGCTACAAGATGCCCGCTCTGTCCGGAGGTCCCAGTGACGACACGTGGAGTTCTCTACGTGCACTCCGCGCCGCGCGCGCTGTGCCCGCACGTCGAGTGGGCAGTCGCGGGCGTACTCGGCACGCGCGTCAGCCTCGACTGGATCCGGCAGCCCGCGGCACCCGGCACCTGGAGATCCGAGTTCTCCTGGAAGGCCGAGGCCGGCACCGCCTCCAAACTCGCCTCCGCGCTGCGCGGCTGGCAGATGCTGCGCTTCGAGGTCACCGCCGAACCGTGCGCCACCGCCGAGGGCGAGCGCTACAGCTGCACCCCTGAACTCGGCATCTTCCACGCCGTCACCGGCATCCACGGCGACATCCTGATCCCCGAGGACCGCCTGCGCGCCGCCCTGGTCCGCTCCCAGCGCGACGAAACAGAGCTGGAATCCGAACTGACCAAACTCCTGGGCAAGCCCTGGGACGACGAACTGGAACCCTTCCGCTACGCAGGCGAGGGCGCCCCGGTCCGCTGGCTCCACCAGGTCGTCTGACTTCATATTTACCTGTGCAGGGGCGCCCCGTAAGGGGCGCGGGGCTGTGACATTTGCGGCTCCGCCGCGTGGGCGCGCCCAGCCCCCACCGCCCCGCACCCGACAAACAACAAATGTGGCCCGAACCCACAACAAAGGGTTCGGGCCACACTCAGTTCAACACAGACACGGCCGATTTCAGACCGTACGGAACGCCAGCACCACGTTGTGCCCACCAAACCCGAACGAGTCGTTCAGCGCGGCAATCCGCCCTTCAACAGGCAGCTTGCGAGCCTCACCACGCACAACATCCGCATTCGCCTCAGCCTCAGGATCAAGGTTCTCGACGTTGATGGTCGGCGGCGCCACCCGGTGATAAAGGGCAAGCACCGTGGCCACCGACTCCACACCACCCGCACCACCGAGCAGATGCCCGGTCATGGACTTCGTACCGGAGACCGCGAAGTGATCGGCCTCGTCGCCGAAGACCTTCCGCAGCGCCTTCAGCTCGGCCACGTCACCGGCAGGCGTAGAGGTGGCATGCGCGTTCACGTGCATGATCTCGGCCGGGTCCAGGTCGGTGTTGTCCATCAGGTTCTGCAGGGCGTGCGCGATGCCACGCCCGTTCGGCTCCGGCTGCACGATGTCGTGGCCGTCGGCCGAGATGCCCTGGCCGACCGCCTCCGCGTACACGCGGGCACCGCGCGCCGCGGCGTGCTCGGCCGACTCCAGGACGATGACGCCGGCGCCCTCGCCGAGGACGAAGCCGTCCCGGCCGACGTCGTAGGGACGCGAGGCGCCCTGCGGGTCGTCGTTGTTCTTGGACATCGCCATCATGTTGCCGAACGCGGCGATGGGCAGCGGGTGGATGGCCGCCTCCGTGCCGCCGGCGACGACGACGTCGGCGCGGCCGGTGCGGATCATCTCGATCGCGTAGCCGATGGCCTCGGCGCCCGAGGCGCAGGCGGAGACCGGGGTGTGCACACCGGCGCGGGCGCCGACGTACAGACCGACGTTGGCCGAGGGGCCGTTCGGCATCAGCATCGGGACGGTGTGCGGGGAGACGCGGCGGACGCCCTTCTCCTTCAGCACGTCGTACTGGTCGAGCAGGGTGGTGACGCCACCGATGCCGGAGGCGATGACCGCGCCCAGCCGGTCGGGGTCGACCTTGTCGTCCACCCCCGCCGTGTCGGTGTAGCCGGCGTCGGCCCAGGCCTCCTTGGCCGCGATCAGCGCGAACTGCGCCGAGCGGTCGAGGCGGCGGGCCTGCGGGCGCGGAATGACCTCGCTCGGCTCCACGGCGATCTGCGCCGCGATACGGACCGCCTGTTCGGCGGCCCAGTCCTGTTCCAGGGCGCGGACACCGGAACGTCCGGCGACCAGGCCCTCCCAGGTAGAGGCTGCGTCGCCACCCAGCGGTGTGGTTGCGCCGATACCGGTGACGACCACGGTGCGATTGGTCGGGCTCACGGGAATTCTTTCTCCAACGGATACGAGGATTCAGCGGCGCCACCGCCGGGTGGCGGGGCTTTCAGCGTCCGGGGTGAGGGTTGGCTCAGCCCTGGTTCTTGAGGATGTACTCGGTCGCGTCGCCGACGGTCTTGAGGTTCTTGACGTCGTCGTCCGGGATCTTGACCTCGAAGCGCTCTTCGGCGGCGACGACGACCTCGACCATGGACAGCGAGTCGACGTCCAGGTCGTCGGTGAAGGACTTCTCCAGCTGGACGTCCTCGACCGGGATGCCGGCGATCTCGTTAACGATGTCGGCGAGACCGGCGACGATCTCTTCCTGAGTGGCGGCCATGTCAGGCGCTCCTTCTTGTGTATCCAGAGGGTGTGGCGGTACTCCCGCCCGGAAAGATCCGGACGGTGTGCCTAGGGGAGGGTAACGACCGTCGCGGCGTATACGAGACCCGCCCCGAAGCCGATGACGAGCGCGGTGTCGCCGCTCTTCGCCTCGCCGGTCGCCAGAAGCCGCTCCATAGCGAGCGGGATCGAGGCGGCCGACGTGTTGCCGGTGGTGCGCACGTCACGCGCGACCGTGACGTGTTCCGGCAGCTTGAGGGTCTTCACCATCGAGTCGATGATCCGCTCGTTGGCCTGGTGGGGAATGAAGACGTCCAAGTCGTCCGCAGTGAGTCCGGCGGCGTCCAGCGCCTCCTTGGCGACCTTCGCCATCTCGAACACGGCCCAGCGGAACACCGCCTGGCCTTCCTGCGTGATCGCGGGGAACTTGACCTCGCCCTTGGAGTCCAGGGGCAGCTGGGACACGTCGCCGTTCCGGAAGCGGTCCCAGGGCACGGTCTGCTTGATCGTGTTGGACTTGTCGCCCTCGGAACCCCAGACGGTCGGGCCGATGTGCGGCTCCTGGGAGGGGCCCACGACGACCGCGCCCGCTCCGTCACCGAACAGGAAGGCCGTCGCGCGGTCCTCCAGGTCGGTCAGGTCGGACAGCCGCTCGACGCCGATGACGAGGACGTACTCGGCGGAACCCTCGACGATCATGCCCTTGGCGAGCGTCAGGCCGTAGCCGAAGCCCGCGCAGCCCGCCGAGATGTCGAAGGCCGCGGCCTTCGCCGTGCCGAGCTTGTCGGCGATCTCGGTGGCGACGGCCGGTGTCTGGCTGAAGTGCGAGACGGTCGAGACGACCACGGCGCCGATCTGCTCGGCGCTGATCCCGGCGTCGGCGATGGCCTTGCCCGACGCCTCGATCGACATGGCGGCGACGGTCTCCTCGTCGTTCGCCCAGTGCCGGGTCTCGATGCCGGAGCGCGAGCGGATCCACTCGTCGGACGAGTCGATCGTTTCGAGGATCACCTCGTTCGGCACGATACGGACCGGGCGGTAGCCGCCCACACCGAGGATGCGCGCATACGGGGCGCCCTTGCTGGGCTTGATCTTCGACATGCTCTGTCGGCTCCTTACGCGCTCAGGCGGAGGCGTGCTCGGCGATGAGCTCGCGAGCCGCTTCCAGGTCGTCGGGGGTCTTGAGCGCCAGCGTCTTCACGCCGGGCAGCGCGCGTTTGGCGAGACCGGTGAGGGTGCCGCCGGGGCACACCTCGATGAGCGCGGTCACACCGAGTTCCGTGAAGGTCTCCATGCACAGGTCCCAGCGGACCGGGTTGGCGACCTGGCCGACCAGGCGGGAGAGGACCTCCGCGCCGGTGCCGACGGTCCGGCCGTCCTTGTTCGAGACGTACGTGATCGTCGGGTCGGCCGGTGTCAGTTCGGCGGCGGCCTTCGCGAGGGTCTCGACGGCCGGGGCCATGTGGCGGGTGTGGAAGGCGCCGGCCACCTTGAGGGCCACGACGCGGCGTACGCCCTCGGGCTTGTCGGCCTCCAGGGCGGCCAGTTCCTCCAGCGTGCCGGCGGCCACGATCTGGCCCGCGCCGTTCACGTTCGCCGGGGTCAGGCCGAGCTTCTCCAGGTGCGGGACGGTGACGTCGGGATCGCCGCCGAGCAGCGCCGACATACCGGTCCGGGTGATCGCGGCGGCCTCGGCCATCGCCTGGCCCCGCCTGCGTACGAGGTCGAGCGCGGCCGTGTCGTCCAGGACGCCCGCGAAGACGGCGGCGGTGATCTCGCCGACGCTGTGCCCCGCGACGGCGCCGGGGGTCACGTCACCGAGTGCCGAGGCGGACAGGAGTCCGGCCGCGACCAGCAGCGGCTGGGCGACGGCCGTGTCCCGGATCGCGTCCGCGTCGGCCTGCGTGCCGTAGTGGGCAAGGTCGAGCCCGATGGCGTCCGACCACGCGGCGACGCGGTCGGCGGCACCGGGGAGGTCGAGCCAAGGAGTGAGGAAGCCGGGCGTCTGGGCGCCCTGGCCGGGAGCGACGAGTACGAGCACTCTCACACTCTCTCTTGTGGACGGGCACGGCCGCCCGTGGGGACAGGGACGAAGAACAGGAGGGGGAATTGTAGGTCCCCGACAAAAGCCTAGAGTTGCGGATCTCCGTTGGCCAGACGCCCCAGGATCAGCGCGATGCGCAGCGTGAATGCTGAACGTACATCGGAGGGCGACCAGCCGGTGACGTCAGTCACACGTCGAAGCCGGTAGCGCACGGTGTTGGGATGGACGAAGAGCATCCGGGCCGCACCTTCGAGACTGCTCGCCTGCTCCAGATACACGGCGAGAGTCTCCAGGAGGGCCGAGCCGGCCTCCTCCAGTGGTCTGTAGATCTCCTCCACCAGCTGGTCGCGCGCGGCGGGGTCTCCGGCGATCGCGCGCTCCGGCAGCAGATCGTCCGCCAGTACCGGCCGCGGGGCGTCCTGCCAGGCGAAACACGCCTTGAGCCCGGCGGCGGCGGCCTGCGCGGAGCGGGTCGCGGCCTGCAGGTCGGGCACGATCGGCCCGGCGACCACGGGCCCGGCGGCATACGGCCCGATCAGGGACTTGGCGACGGCGAGCGGGTTGTCGCTGCCGCCCGCGATGACGACAAGACGGTCGCCGAGCACCCCGGTCAGCACCTGGAGCTTGGCGTGCCGGGCGGCCCGCCGGATGGCCTCCACGGTCAGTTCGCTGTCGCCGTCCGGCGCCATGCCCAGCACGACGCACACATGCTCGGGCGAGTTCCAGCCGAGGGCCGCGGCGCGGCTGACGGCGCCCTCGTCGGCCTCCCCGGACAGCACCGCGTTGACGACCAGCGACTCCAGCCGGGCGTCCCAGGCACCGCGTGCCTCGGCGGCCTGCGCGTACACCTGGGCGGTGGCGAAGGCGATCTCCCGCGCGTACACGAGCAGCGCCTCGCGGAGCACGCCCTCGTCGCCCGGCGCCGCGACCTCGTCGATCGCGGACTCCATCACCTCGATCGTCGTACGTACCATCTCCACGGTCTGGCGCAGGGTGATCGCCCTGGTCAGCTCGCGGGGGGCGGTGCCGAAGACGTCCGTGGAGATCGCCTGGGGGGCGTCCGGATACCGGAACCACTCGGTGAACGCGGCGATACCGGCCTGGGCGACGAGGCCGATCCAGGACCGGTTCTCCGGGGGCATCGCCCGGTACCACGGCAGCGTCTCGTCCATGCGCGCGATGGCCTGGGCGGCGAGACTCCCGGACGACTTCTCCAGCCGCTTCAGGGTCGCGGTGTGCGCGTGGGCGGCGCGTGCTGCCGCGCGTTCGGAGTTGCTGGATTCGGTTTCGGGCACGGGACAAGACTGCCTTATCAGGACGGGAGTGTGCGGCGGCGGGTCTCGGGTGAGGGAAGCGGCCGTCCGCCGTGCGGGTCCCGGGGGAGGGGCCGAGCGGGTCTACGGTGGGGGCGTGATGGACGTACGGCGCGCAGGCGAGCGCTACCGCGGAGGCGACCCGGCGGCCGGGATCGAGTCCCTGCACGCCTTCTCCTTCGGCCCGCACTACGACCCGGACAACCTCCGCTTCGGCGCGGTCATCGCCTGCAACGAGGAGCGGCTCGCGCCCGGCGCAGGCTTCGACGAGCACCCGCACAGCCACACCGAGATCGTCACGTGGGTCGTCGAGGGCGAACTCACCCACCGCGACACGGCCGGCCACGAGTCGGTCGTCCGGGCCGGGGACGTACAGCGCCTCAGCTCCGCGGGCGGGGTCCGGCACGCCGAACGCAACGACGGCGACACGCCGCTGGCCTTCGTCCAGATGTGGCTCGCCCCGCTGGAGCCGGGTGGCGATCCGGCGTACGAGATCGTCCACGGCATCGCGGACTCCACCCCGTACGCCGTCCCGGAGGCGGGCGCGATGCTGCACGTACGGCGGCTGGGCGGGCCGGGGGAGCGGACCGCGGTACCGGACGCGCCGCGCACGTATCTGCATGTCGTACGCGGCACGGTCCGGGTCGGGCCCCATGCGCTGGCGGCCGGGGACGCGCTGCGCGCCGAGGGCGGGAAGGGGCTGGAACTGATCGCCGCGTCCGGTCCGGCCGAGGTGCTGATCTGGGAGTTGTCGGGGTGAGAGGGCTCAGCTGCCGGTGGTGGGCTCCTCCGCGTTGCGCCACACCGTGATGTCCACGGAGACGTAGTCGCTGGGGTCGCCGCTCGGGGCCGAGCCCTGGTAGGTGACCAGGCCGATGTGGCCGGAGGCGGTGTGGACGCACATCTGGGAGCCCTTGGAGAGCTGGCCGAGCGCGACGCCCTTCGTGTACCGGGTCTCCTTGCGGCAGATATCCAGGGAGCCCTTCCGGGCGTTGTTCAGCAGGACGAGCTTCTCGCTGCTGCTGCCCATGGCCTTGTCGCCGAACAGGCCGTCCACGGTGTAGTAGATGTCCGCGTCGTCGACGTAAGGGGCGCCGATGGAGTCGTGGAGCGGCTTGGGCGGCGAATCCGCGAACCGTGCGTAGTAGTTGGCGGGGATGTTGATGCCCTTGTACACGGCCGGCTTGGGATCCTGGGCCGACTCGGTACCGGAGCCCGTCTCGCCCGACGTACCGCCCGACGTCGAGTTCGTGTCGGTGCTTTTCGAGGAGTCGTCCGTCGTCTCGCTCAAGTTGTTGACCAGCGCGACACAGCCTCCGAACATCATGATGACCACGCCCGCGATGATCGCGACGATCTTGCCGGCGTTGCTCTTGGGCGGCGGCAGGGGATGCGGGCGGGTGTACGGCTGCTGGGCGTGTGGCTGCTGCCAGCCGGGCGGCTGCGCGTACGGCGGCGGCGAGTGCGTCTGGTGCACGGGCTGCTGCACATACGGCGGCGGCTGCGGGGCGGCCGGGGGCGGCGGTGTGTGGGCCGAGTGGACCGTGGGCGCGGCGTGGTCGATGCCAGGCTGGCTCAGCTGGGTCACCGGAGCGGTGGGCGGTACCGGCGTGGGCGTCTGAGTGGCCGGCACGGCGTCCCGTGCGGCCAGCAGGTCGGCCGACGCCGAGACCCGCCGGGTGATCTGCTCGCCGATCTCCTCCGGCAGCCAGGAGCCGGACTGGCGCAGCGGTGTGGGCGACGCCTCCTGGCACAGGGCGATGACCTCCGCGGGGGAGGGGCGGTCCGCGGGGTCCTTGGCCAGACAGCGCGTGATGAACCGGAGTTCGTCCGGGAGACCGGTGAGGTCGGGCTCTTCGTGGACGATCCGGTACAGCACCGCGTGCGACGGCCCGTCCCCGTACGCGGAGGTGCCGCGCGCCGCGTAGGCGGCCACCTGGCCGAGCGCGAACACGTCCGACGCGGGAGTGACCGGCTTCCCGGCCGCCTGCTCCGGCGACATGAAGGCCGGGGTGCCGATGGATACGCCGGTGCCGGTCAGCGCGGTGGCGTCGGCGGCGCGGGCGATGCCGAAGTCGATGACGCGGGGGCCGTCGGCGGCGAGCATGACGTTGGCGGGCTTCAGGTCGCGGTGGACGATGCCCGCGCCGTGGATGACCGACAGCGCCTCCGCCACTCCCGCGAGCAGCAGCAGGACCGTCGGCACCGGCAGCGGGCCGTGCTCGGCGACCGCCGCGGCCAGCGAGGGTCCTGGCACGTAGGAGGTGGCCAGCCACGGCTGCGTGTTCTCGGTGTCGTAGTCGATGACCGGGGCGGTGTAGAGGCCCTGAACGCGCTGCGCCGCCTGGACCTCCTGCCGGAACCTGCGGCGGAACTGGGGGTCCTCGCTCAGCTCCGGCCGGATGGTCTTCAGGGCGATCGGGTGCCCTCCGGGCGTATACGACAGGTACACCGTGCCCATGCCGCCCGAGCCGAGCCGTGCCGCGAGCCGGTAGCTCGCCACGGTCGTCGGGTCGCCGCTTTCCAACGGACGGAAGTGTCCGCCCGGTTGAACCTCGCCCATTCGTTCTCCCCCGAGACTTGTGCACTGTGACCTGTGCGTTGTGACGTGTGTGAGGCGGCCTGTGTGGCCTGTGCGCAGGGGGAGGCTATCCGACGGATCAACTACTGCTTGACGTCGGCGAGTACAGAATCTGTGAACGTCGGCCACGCCTCGACCGCCCACGGCCCGAACGCCCGGTCCGTCAGCGCCACGCAGGCCACTCCAGCATCGGGGTCGATCCACAGGAACGTACCGGACTGGCCGAAGTGCCCGAAGGTGCGCGGGGAGGACGAACTCCCCGTCCAGTGGGGCGACTTGGAGTCGCGGATCTCGAAGCCGAGGCCCCAGTCGTTGGGGTTCTGGTGGCCGTAGCCCGGCAGCACGCCCTTCGTGCCCGGGTACTGCACGGTCATCGCCTCGGCGACCGTTCGCGGATCGAGGAGCCGGGGCGCCTGCACCTCCGCGGCGAAGCGCGCCAGGTCGTCGACGGTCGAGACGCCGTCCTTGGCGGGGGAGCCGTCGAGGGAGGTGTCCGCCATCCCCAGCGGTTCGAGCACAGCCTGCTTCACGTACTCGGCGAAGGGGATCTCCGTCGCCTTCGCGATGTGGTCGCCGAGCTGCTCGAACCCGGCGTTGGAGTACAGCCGCCGCTGCCCCGGCTCCGCCGTCACCCGATGCTCGTCGAACGCGAGCCCGCTGGTGTGCGCGAGCAGATGCCGCACGGTCGACCCCGCGGGCCCGGCCGCCTCGTCGAGCTCGACCGCCCCCTCCTCGTACGCGACGAGCACGGCATAGGCGGCGATCGGCTTGGTAACGGAGGCAAGCGCGAAGCGTTGAGTGACGGGGCCGTGACTCCCGAGCACGACACCATCAGCCCGCACAACAGCAGCGGCAGCGGTGGGAACGGGCCACGTCTCGATCAACGCCAGACTCTGCAAAGACATGCACAAGAGCCTACGGGTCACCGTGCCCCGTAGGGGCGCGGGGAACTGCGCGCCCAACCCCCCACCGAACCCGCAGTCAAAACCGAAGCCGCATCAACGGATCAGGCGTCCGCATAAACCCCATAGCCGCATAAAGCGGCGCAGCCTCCGCCGAGGCGGTCAGATCCACCTGCGCAACCCCCCGCTCACGGAACCACTCCAGCAGCGCCTCCATACAGCCCCGCGCATACCCCCGCCGCCGCACATCCGGATCGGTCGCGACACTGAAGACGAACCCCGTCCGCCCGTGCGGATTCCCCTCCCGCCCGATCCGGTACTCCAACGTCCCCACCACGAGCGCCCCGAGCGCACCGGGCCGCTCAGGATGATCGACGACGAACGCGGCGAAGTCGCCGTCCACGTCGGCCAGCCTGCCGCGTACGGTGGGCAGGGACTCGGCCTGCCATTCGACGGAGCCCTCCGCCCCGGCCATCGAGTCGATCATCACCTGACGCAAGCGCAGCACTTCTCCGGCATCCTCGGGCACGGCACGGCGTACGAGACTCATGATCGGCACGGTAGTCAGCACGGCAGCCGGATGTCGCAGGGATTTCACCGGAACCCGCTTGCTTGGAGTGCACTCCAAGGTTTTAGCGTTGGGGCCATGACGGTGATGGAGACCACAAGCACCGAGACCGAGGCGGACGGCTGTGCCGGAGCCCCGCCATACACAGGGCGGCGTCCGGACGGCCAGGACCAGTACACGATCAGCGAGGTCGTCGCCTTCACCGGCCTGACGGCACACACGCTCCGCTGGTACGAGCGGATCGGGCTGATGCCGCACATCGACCGCTCGCACACCGGCCAGCGCCGCTACAGCAACCGCGACCTCGACTGGCTCGACCTCGTCGGCAAGCTGCGGCTGACCGGGATGCCGGTCGCGGACATGGTGCGGTACGCGGAGATGGTCCGCGAGGGAGACCACACGTACGCCGAGCGGTTCGAACTGCTGGAGGAGACCCGCCGGGACGTCCGGGCCCGGATCGCCGAGCTCCAGGACACCCTCGCGGTGCTCGACCGGAAGATCAATTTCTACGCGGACGCCGGGCGGGCCCTGGCGTCGGAGAGGTCCTGATGACGGACAGCACGATCGCGAAGGTCCAACTCGGTACGGGCGGCCCCGAGGTGGGGGTGCAGGGGCTCGGCTGCATGGGCATGAGTTTCGCGTACGGCCCGACGGACGCCGACGAGGCGAGGGCCACCCTGGAGCGGGCGCTGGAGCTCGGCGTCACGCTCTACGACACCGCGGACGCCTACGGCCAGGGCGAGAACGAGGAGTTCCTGTCGCCGTTCTTCAAGGCGCACCGCGAGGAGATCGTCATCGCGACGAAGTTCGCCCTGTCGATCCCGCCGGGCGAGCCGACGAAGCGGATCATCCGGAACGACCCGCCGTACATCCGCCAGGCCGTCGAGGCGAGCCTGAAGCGGCTGGACGTCGACGTGATCGACCTCTACTACATGCACCGCCGCGATGTGAACGTCCCCATCGAGGAGACCGTCGGCGTCATGGCCGAGCTGGTGCGCGAGGGCAAGGTCAAGCACCTCGGGCTGAGCGAGGTCACGGGCGACGAGCTGCGGGACGCGCAGGCCGTGCACCCGATCGCGGCCCTCCAGTCGGAGTGGTCGCTGTTCAGCCGCGACATCGAGGCGGGTGTCGTGCCGGCCGCGCGCGAGCTGGGCGTGGCCCTGGTTCCGTACTCGCCGCTCGGCCGCGGCTTCCTCACCGGTTCCTTCGTGAACGCCGAGAAGGACCTGACCGCAGACGACTTCCGCCGTCAGCAGCCCCGGTTCACCGGCGACAACGCGGCGGCGAACGCGGCGCTGCTCGAGCCGGTCCGGGCGGTCGCGGAGGCCCACGGCGCCACACCGGGCCAGATCGCGCTGGCGTGGGTGCAGCGGCAGGCGGCGACGTACGGTCTCCCGTCCGTACCGATCCCGGGCACCCGCAAGCGCACCCGCGTCGAGGAGAACGCGGCCGCGACGCGGATCGCACTGACCGAGGCCGACATGACCCTCCTGGACCCGATCGCCTCCAAGGTGGCAGGCAACCGCTACGGCGACATGACGTTCACCTCGGCGGGCCGGGAGTAATAGCAGCGCCCCGTAGGGGCGCGGGGAACTGCGCGACCAGCCGAGAACAACCCGCAGTCAACAGATAACCCGCAGTTTCCCGGCCCCACCCAGCAGAGCGCTAAAGCTCCGCCAGCAGCTCCGCCTTCTTCACCGTGAACTCCTCATCCGTCACCAGCCCCGCCTCGTGCAGCTCGCCCAGGTGACGGATGCGGTCGGCGATGTCGGCCGGATCGCGCCGCGGAACCGTGGCCTCGATCTTGGCCGACGGACCGGCGGCCCGTACCGCCGCGAGGACCGACGCCGCGAAGGGAAGGGACTCGTGGACCGGCCCGTAGCCGAGCCCGAAGACGACCGCGGCCGGGTCCTGGTCGGCCTGCGCGGGCTGAGCGATCGCGGACGCGCGGCGCAGCAGGCGGAGATGGCCCTCGAAGACCTCAGGCGAGCGCCACTCGACACCGCACAGGTCCGAGACGGCGAAACCCTGGTCGCCGGCCTTCCACTTGGCGGAGGACGCGCCCGTCCAGAACCACCGGAAGTGCACGGACTTGCCGTCGAAGGACGCCTTCCCGTCGTACGCCTTGAACTGCAGGGGCGTCTCGGGCGGCTCCACCAGATAGCGCTCCGGCGGATCCGTGTCGTTGGTCGCGAGGAGAGCGCGCAGCTCGTCCGCGTAGTACTCGGCGAGAGTCGCGCGCTCGGCGGGCAGCACCAGCCGGTAGGGGTCGGACGCCTCCTTGAGCTGTCCCGCGGCCGCCTCCATCAACGGATCCGCTCCCGGTCTCGGCTCGGCATGCAGGACCACCGTCCCGCGTTTGCCGGGCGTCAGAGTCACGGCCGCGATCGCGTCGAGCGGGATACGGCGTTCACCGAGCGTCTGGAAGAGCTTCGGCGTGCGGATCCCCCGTTCGAAGCGGATGAGCACGGAGTCGGACTCGAACTCCCAGGCGGCATGAAATCCGGCCAGTACGTCACCCATGCGGGCCATCGTATGCGGCATGCGCTTCCAAGTCCCCTCCCTGAGCAGACCGCAGTTTCTTCGTTCTCTACGCGCGTCCGGCCTCTGCCGTGCCGGGCAAACCGTTCTGGCACGCGTCATCCTCGTGGGCGCAGCGCACCGCCCGGTACGCGCCAATGCCGATCTCGGCGAAGTTCCGCAGGCTCTCGGTCCCGGGCTCGAAGTACCCGCCGTGCCCCTCGGCACCCTCGGCGGACAGCACCCGCGCCCCGAACGCGGCGGACATCGGGTCGGCCCCGTGGCCGAGCCCGCCGAACTCCAGATGCGGTACGTCCCGGATCCAGTCGTCGGCATCCCGTACGGCCCACACCTGGGCGTAGGTCTCCAGCTGTGTGGCCTTCTCGACCCGCATTCCGGGGCTCCCCGCCACCGCTATGTCGGAGACCCGTGACGGCAGCGAGGGCGCGGCGACCCCGCAGACCACGGACCCGTAGCTGTGGCAGTACAGCGCGACCTTCGAACCGCCGGGCAGCCCCCGCACGAGGTCGTTCAGCCGGACCGCGCCCTCCTCGGCGCGCACTCCGGTGGCCGCGTCCATGCCGAGGCCGCTGGGCGCCGTGTAGTCGGCCCAGGCGATCACGGCCGTACGGGTCCGGGGGCTCGCTGTCCGCTCCGCGTCGTACAGGGACTTCGCCATGCCGACGGGCGCCGAGTACTGGCGGTTGGTGCGCTGGAAGTTCAGCAGGTCGGTGTCGACGCCGGGCACCACCACCGAGACCCGCTGGGCCTCGCCGAGGTTCCCGAACACCTCCGCGATCCGGCCGGGACCGGTCGGGTCGAAGGCGAGGATGTGGCGCTTCGTGTCCATCAGCGCCTCGTACCGCTTCATGCGGCGGGCCGCGTCGTGCTGTCCGGTCTCCGAGAGCCGGTCGTCGTGCACACGTTTGCGCTCGACCTTGCGCGCCTGGTCGAGGGCGACGCGGTTGGCCCGGTAGCGGAGCTTCACCGGCGCCCCGTTCATGTTGCCGACCGCGAGCGGGTAGCGGGTGGCGAGCCGCGCGCGCTGCCCCGTGTCGAGCGAGGCGAAGAACCGGGTCAGCCGGGCGGGCGTGGAGTCCAGGTCCGGCAGCCGGTACCCGTCTATGCGACCGCGTTCCCAGGCGGACCGGGAGGCGTCGAGCGGTGTGGCCGCCCCGCGGTGATTGCGTACCGCGGTCCAGCCGGTGGTCCCGAGCATCACGAACACCACGGCCAGAGCGAGGAGCATGCGCCAGACGTTGAGTTGGGGAGTGGAGTCGAAGGAAGTCACTGAAAGGACACACTAAGAGAACGAGAGGGTCTCGCGTTAACCGAGTGAGGGGGATCACGTTTCCGCTGGGGTAATTGGGGCAAAGTGGGCGGCGGTTGAATCATTCCTCACTCTGCGTGTGCGAGTGAGGGGCTCGTGCCCGTAGTTGCCGGGACCGACGTGACCCTGTGTATGAAGTCGGTCACCCCTTATTCGCCTCGTCGTGTCCGCCGTCCGTACGCCAGTTCTCCGTCAACGCGGGCCCCACCTGGTCGAGATACGAGGCGGTCAGGTCGCGGATCGACTCCACGCCGAAGTCCCCGCCCGCGCTCAGCAGGCGGCTCGTCAGCCGGATCACCCCGCCGAACAGGGCCACCGTCACGCGCGGCCGCGGATCGGTGTCCACGTCGAGCCCCTCACGCTCCGCGATCACCCGTGCGACCTCCTCCTCCAGACCTTCCTGGCGGCGCAAGTGAGCGGCGAGCAGTGCGGGCGTCGACTCGATCAACTGGAAGGTGCGCATGTGCAGTTCCATCGGGACGACCGCCTCGATGACCTCTCCGAAGGTGTCCCAGCTCTCCAGGACGGCCCGGCGCAGCGCCTCCAGCGGGGCCTCGTGGGGCGGACGTTCGCGCACCGCCTCGACGAAATGCGCCTCCGCCATCGTCTGGACCGCGAAGGCGGCCTCCTCCTTGCCCGCGAAGTACCGGAAGAAGGTGCGCTGCGAGACGTCGACGGCCTCGGCGATCTCGTCGACGGTCGTCCGCTCGTACCCCTGGGTGGTGAACAGCTCCAGGGCCGCCCGCACCAGCGCGTCGCGGGTGCGCTGTTTCTTGAGCTCGCGCAGCCCCGGTCGTGCCGTCTCCATGGGTCCTCTTCTCGTCCCGGCGGTGGGCACCTGGGTGTTCACCGGTAGGGGGCACTCTATGGGCGGGTGACGTGACAGTTGCCGACTTATGAATTGGTTTGTCAAATGTCAGAGGCTGTCACTAGCCTCGCGTGCATGACTAGTCAGACCACCGTCGACACGACGGGCCCGGCCGACAAGGCCCCGGCGGACCCCTCCGGTTCGACCCCGGCCAAGGGTCTGCGCGGCCACCCCTGGTTCACCCTGTTCACCGTGGCCGTCGGCGTCATGATGGTGGCCCTCGACGGCACCATCGTGGCCATCGCCAACCCGGCCATCCAGCGGGACCTCAAGGCGAGCTTCGCGGACGTCCAGTGGATAACCAACGGCTACTTCCTCGCGCTCGCGGTCGCGCTGATCACGGCGGGCAAGCTCGGCGACCGGTTCGGCCACCGGCAGACCTTCCTCATCGGGGTGGTCGGCTTCGCGGCGGCCTCGGGGGCCATCGGGCTGTCCGACAGCATCGCCTTCGTCGTCGTCTTCCGGGTGCTCCAGGGCCTGTTCGGCGCCCTGCTGATGCCGGCCGCGCTCGGACTGCTGCGGGCCACCTTCCCGGCCGAGAAGCTGAACATGGCGATCGGCATCTGGGGCATGGTGATCGGTGCCTCCACCGCCGGCGGCCCGATCCTCGGCGGCGTCCTCGTCGAGCACGTCAGCTGGCAGTCCGTCTTCTTCATCAACGTGCCGGTCGGCATCCTCGCCGTCGTCCTCGGCGTGGTGATCCTGACCGACCACCGCGCGGAGAACGCGCCGCGCTCCTTCGACATCCTCGGCATCGGGCTGCTGTCCGGCGCCATGTTCTGCCTGGTCTGGGCGCTCATCAAGGCCCCGACCTGGGGCTGGGGCGACGGCCTGACCTGGGGGTTCCTGGGTATCGCCGTGCTCGGCTTCGGACTGTTCGCGTTCTGGGAGACCAGGGTGCGCGAGCCGCTCATCCCCCTCGGACTCTTCCGGTCCGTACCGCTCTCGGCCGGTGTGGTCCTGATGGTGCTCATGGCCATCGCCTTCATGGGCGGCCTGTTCTTCGTCACCTTCTACCTGCAGAATGTGCACGGCATGAGCCCGATCGACGCGGGCCTGCACCTGCTGCCGCTCACCGGCATGATGATCGTCGGCTCGCCCCTCGCGGGCGCGATGATCACCAAGACGGGACCGCGTATCCCGCTCGCGGGCGGCATGGCGTGCACGGCCATCGCGATGTACGGCGTCTCGACCCTGGAGACGGACACGGGCAGCGGAGTCATGTCGATCTGGTTCGCGCTCCTCGGTCTCGGCCTCGCACCCGTCATGGTCGGCGCGACCGAGGTCATCGTGGGCAACGCGCCGATGGAGCTCTCCGGTGTCGCCGGCGGTCTCCAGCAGGCCGCGATGCAGATCGGCGGCAGCCTCGGTACGGCGGTCCTCGGTGCCGTGATGGCCTCCAAGGTCGACAGCGACCTGGCCGGCAACTGGGCGGACGCCCAGCTCCCGCCGCTCGACCCGGCCCAGCTCGACCAGGCCGCGGAGGCGGTCCAGGTCGGCGCCGCGCCGGTGGCGCCGGGCACGCCGCCCGAAATCGCCGAGAAGATCACGAACGTCGCGCACGACACGTTCATCTCCGGCATGAGCATGGCCAGTCTCGTCGCGGCCGGCGTCGGCGTGGTGGCGGTCTTCGTCGCCTTCCTCACCAAGCGGGGCGACAACGCGGACGCGGGCGCGGGGGTCGGACACATCTGACCCGGGCAATCTGGTCGCGGCCCCGCCGAGTTCGCCCGGCGGGGCTTTCGCCTATCAGGGTGACGCGGTTCCGTATGACTTTCATATGGACCGCATCGCGGCCAGAGTGCTCTCAACTGATCCGTGCGACACGGCAGTTCGGTGAGGTCGTGGCGCGCTGCCGGAGGGGGGCGGCGCGCCACGGAACCGAAGAAGGCCGAAGAAGCCGAAGAATGCAGACGTACGGGTCTGAGACAGCGGAACCGGGGTACCCGCCGCTCCGAGCCCGAACCGGTCGGTGTCCAACCGGCTCAGAGGTCCAGGGAGTTGATGATGGCGGGCTTCGGTCACACCACGCGCAAGCACCCTCGCTCACGTCGCCGAACGTGGTCACGGAGCGGGCCGGACCGCGCGACGCTCGGAATCATCGGAGCCATCTGCGCGATCGCCGGGTTCTTCAAGCTGGGGATCATCCTCGGCCCGGTGGCGGTCGTCTGCGGCTGGCTCGCCATGGGGCGCAGCTGGAACGGCGCCCGCCCGCTGTCGGCGCTGATCGCCCTCGTACTGGGCGCGATCGACACCATCCTGGCAATCGTCTGGATCGCCGGAACAGCGGGCCCAGGCACCGGAATGTTGTGAGATCCACGGTTCCCCGCGCAGCCCCTTCAGGGGCGCGGGGAACTGCGCGCCCAGCCCCCACCGACCCGCACGTAACGAACAACCCCCGGCAGGAATCGCCTACCTGAGACGCTCCTCCGCAGCCCCCGGCACGGGACGCGGCACATTCCCCGACGGCTCTGCCAGCGCAGCTACCTGCGCACGCAGCGCCCGTACTTCCTCCGCCAAAGACTCGATCGCAGCGGTCTGCCGCCGCCCCTCCTCGTCCTCCGACTCGAAGCGGGCGATGAACCAGGCCGCGATATTGGCGGTGACCACACCGAGCAGCGCGATCCCGGAGAGCATCAGGCCGACCGCTATCACCCGGCCGAGCCCGGTCGTCGGGGCGTGGTCGCCGTACCCGACGGTCGTCATCGTGGTGAAGGACCACCACAGCGCGTCACCCATCGTCCTGATGTTGCCGTCCGGCGAGTCCCGCTCGACGGACAGTACGGCCAGCGAGCCGAACATCAACAGCGCCACCACGGAACCCGCGACGTACGTGGTCAGCTGTATCTGCGAGGCCAGCCGGGCCCGTTGCCCGACAAGCAGCAGGGTGGAGACGAGCCGCAACAGCCGCAGCGGCCGGAGCAGCGGCAACAGCACCGCGGCGAGGTCGAGCCAGTGCGTACGCACGAAGGCCAGGCGCCGCTCGGCCAGCTTCAGCCGCACGGCGTAGTCCAGGGCGAACGCGCCCCACACCACCCACTCCACCGCCGTGCACCAGGACATCACCTGCCGGCTCGCGGTGGGCCACACGATCGGCACGGCATAGGCGGCGGCGAACACCACAGCGAGCCCCAACAGCGGCCGCTGAGTCCGCCGCTCCCAACGAACCTGCGCCGACGTCTCTTTCATGCCCGCATCGTAAAGAAACGTGAAGGGGTGGTGTGACCCGCAAGTCACACCACCCCTTCACGGCAGGCGCCCCGTAAGGGGCGCGGGGAACGGCGCGCCCAGCCCCCACCGACCCGCAGATGCCTACCGGCCGAACCCGCGGAGCGCTACGCGTCGCCGCCCGCCGCACCAGGATCGGCCGCCGCCACATCCAGCAGCTGGTAACGATCGATGGCCTGCTTCAGAACGGACCGGTCGACCTTGCCCTCGCGGGCCAGCTCGGTGAGCACCCCGACCACGATCGACTGCGCGTCGATGTGGAAGAACCGCCGCGCCGCACCACGCGTGTCCGCGAAGCCGAAGCCGTCGGCGCCCAGCGACTGGTAAGTCCCCGGCACCCACCGGGAGATCTGGTCGGGAACGGACCGCATCCAGTCGGACACCGCCACGAACGGGCCCTGCGCGCCGGACAGCTTGCGCGTCACGTACGGGACGCGCTGCTCCTCCTCGGGGTGCAGCAGGTTGTGCCGCTCCACGTCGACGGCCTCGCGGCGCAGCTCGTTCCAGGAGGTGGCGGACCAGACGTCCGCCTTGACGTTCCACTCCTCGGCGAGGATCTTCTGCGCCTCGACCGCCCACGGGACGGCGACACCGGACGCCATGATCTGCGCCGGGATCGAGCCCGCGGTGCCTTCGCGGTAGCGGTGGATGCCCTTGAGGATGCCGTCGACATCCACGTTCTCGGGCTCGGCCGGGTGCTGGATCGGCTCGTTGTAGACGGTGAGGTAGTAGAAGACGTCCTCGGACTCCGGGCCGTACATCCGGCGCAGGCCGTCCTTCACGATGTGCGCGATCTCGAAGCCGTAGGCCGGGTCGTACGCGACACAGCCCGGGTTCGTCGAGGCGAGCAGCTGCGAGTGGCCGTCGGCGTGCTGGAGACCCTCACCGGTCAGGGTCGTACGTCCCGCGGTCGCGCCCAGCACGAAACCGCGCGCCAACTGGTCGGCCATCTGCCAGAACTGGTCGCCGGTGCGCTGGAAACCGAACATCGAGTAGAAGACGTACACCGGGATGAGCGGCTCGCCGTGCGTCGCGTACGCCGAACCGGCCGCGATCAGCGAGGCCGTGCAGCCCGCCTCGGAGATGCCGTCGTGCAGCATCTGCCCGGTCGGGGACTCCTTGTACGCGAGCAGCAGATCGCGGTCCACGGCCTCGTACTGCTGGCCGAGCGGGTTGTAGATCTTCGCGCTCGGGAAGAACGAGTCCATGCCGAAGGTGCGGTACTCGTCGGGCGCGATCAGCACGAACCGCTTGCCGATCTCCTTGTCCCGCATGAGGTCCTTGAGCAGCCGTACGAACGCCATGGTCGTGGCGATCGACTGCTGGCCCGAGCCCTTCTTCACACTCGCGTACGTCTTGTCCTCGGGAAGGTTCAGCGGTTTCGACCGCACGACGCGGGTCGGCACGTATCCGCCCAGGCCCTTGCGGCGGTCGTGCATGTACTGGATCTCCTCCGAGTCCCGGCCCGGGTGGTAGTACGGCGGCGCGCCGGACTCCAGCTCCTTGTCCGAGATCGGCAGGTGCAGGCGGTCGCGGAAGCCCTTGAGGTCGGCGACCGTCAGCTTCTTCATCTGGTGGGTCGCGTTGCGGCCCTCGAAGTTCGGGCCGAGCGTCCAGCCCTTGACGGTCTGCGCGAGGATCACCGTCGGCTGGCCGGTGTGCTCCTTGGCCGCCGCGTACGCCGCGTAGACCTTCTTGTGGTCGTGGCCGCCGCGTCCCAGGTGCAGGATCTGGTCGTCGGTCATGTTCTCGACCATCGCCCGCAGCCGGTGGTCGTCACCGAAGAAGTGCTGGCGGATGTACGCGCCGGTCTCGGTGGCGTACGTCTGGAACTGGCCGTCGGGCGTGGTGTTCAGCCTGTTGACGAGCACGCCGTCGCGGTCCTGCGCGAGCAGCGGGTCCCAGGTGCGGTCCCACACCAGCTTGATGACGTTCCAGCCGGCGCCCCGGAACTGCGACTCCAGCTCCTGGATGATCTTCCCGTTGCCGCGCACCGGGCCGTCGAGGCGCTGGAGGTTGCAGTTGACGACGAAGGTCAGGTTGTCCAGGCCCTCGCGCGCGGCGATCGACAGCTGGCCGAGCGACTCCGGCTCGTCCATCTCGCCGTCGCCGAGAAACGCCCATACGTGGGACTTGGAGGTGTCCGCGATGCCGCGCGCCTCCATGTAGCGGTTCATCCGCGCCTGGAAGATCGCGCCGAGCGGGCCGAGGCCCATGGAGACGGTCGGGAACTCCCAGAAGTCCGGCATCGACCGCGGGTGCGGGTACGACGACAGGCCGCTCGGCGCCTTGGACTTCTCCTGCCGGAAGGCGTCCAGCTGCCGCTCGCTCAGCCGGTCCAGCATGAACGCGCGGGCGTAGATACCGGGGGACGCGTGCCCCTGGAAGAAGATCTGGTCGCCGCCGTCGCCCTCGTCCTTGCCGCGGAAGAAGTGGTTGAAGCCCACGTCGTAGAGCGAGGCGGAGGAGGCGAAGGTGGCGATGTGCCCGCCGACGCCGATACCGGGGCGCTGGGCCCTGGACACCATCACGGCCGCGTTCCAGCGGGTCGCGTTCAGGATCTTCCGCTCGATCTCCTCGTTGCCGGGGAAGAACGGCTCGTCCTTGGTGGCGATGGTGTTGACGTAGTCCGTGCTGCGCATCTCGGGCACGGCCACACGCTTCTCGCGAGCCCGTTCGATCAGCCGCAGCATGAGATAGCGGGCCCGCTCCCGGCCGCGCTCGTCCACGGCGGCGTCGAGGGAGTCGAGCCACTCCTGGGTCTCTTCGGGGTCGAAGTCAGGGACCTGACTCGGAAGGCCGCCAATGATGATCGGGTTGCGATCGGGTCCGGAAGCCACGCTGTTCCTTCGCTCTCAGGGGGCCGCTTTTTCTCGGTACTGTCTCGGCTTTTACTCTGGTTTCCTGGGTGTCTGCACCGTTCCCCATCGTGTACCTCGGGAACGGAAACGTCATCTCTACCGAGAGGTAACCGAGACGTTTGTCCGCTTCCCCCAGGGGCGGGCCGGGCAAATCGCAACGATACGCCCAGCCCATGACGCGTCCCGCAAAGCCATTCGGCTCTCGTACCCTTGTAGGGTTCTGAAATTCACAAACCGGGCAGATTGGTGTGGTGTGCGTCACCTGATGCCGTGATTGCTTGGCGGGAGTTGCGGCGACACGGCCAGGATCGTCACCGTTTCGGCGGTCTCGACGGCCGGGTACTTGCGCGATCCGTCCCGCCCGTGTGGACTACGGCCAATGCTTCGCGCACGCGCGTGGCTTGAACTTCCCCAAAGGCTCGACCTTGATCGAGCGGGGGAAGACCCCAAAATTACCGAACATGATCAGGAGGCAACCCGTGAGCGCGACCGCGGACCACGCGGAGGAGCGGACGAGCCTGGCCGCCAGGCTGGGATTCCAGCCCGAGCAGGTGGTCCAGGAGATCGGCTTCGACGACGACGTCGACCAGGAGCTCCGCGAGGCCATTGAAGAAGTCATCGGCAGCGAGCTCATGGACGAGGAGTACGACGACGTCGCCGACGCCGTAGTGCTCTGGTTCCGAGACGACGACGGCGACCTGACGGATGCGCTGGTGGATGCCACCACGTACGTCGAAGAGGGCGGCGCCATTCTGCTGCTGACGCCGAAGACCGGCCGAGACGGCTATGTGGAGCCGAGCGACATCGCCGAAGCGGTGACGACCGCGGGTCTGTCCCAGACCAAGGGCATCAGCGTGGGGAAGGACTGGAGCGGCAGCAGGCTGGCCACGCCGAAGGCGGCCAAGTCGTCGAAGCGGTGACGCTCCGCTGAACTGAGCGGGGGTTCCGGGGGCTGGCGCCCCCGGGGCCCCCGCTTTTCGGCCGTTCAGGGGGGTCTGTGGGCCCCGGAGGCCGCTGCGTAGGGTGGGCGTCACCCGAACAGCCCTATGGAAGGGACGCAGGAACCATGACGATCGAGGTCGGCGAAAAGGCCCCGGACTTCGAGCTCAAGGACAACCACGGCGCCACCGTGAGACTCTCCGACTTCCGCGGCGCGAAGAACGTGGTGCTGCTCTTCTACCCCTTCGCCTTCACCGGCGTGTGCACGGGCGAGCTGTGCGCCCTGCGCGACAACCTGCCGAAGTTCTCCGACCGCGACACGCAACTGCTCGCCGTCTCGAACGACTCCATCCACACGCTGCGCGTCTTCTCCGAGCAGGAGAGCCTGGAGTACCCGCTGCTGTCGGACTTCTGGCCGCACGGCGAGGTCTCGCGCGCGTACGGCGTCTTCGACGAGGACAAGGGCTGCGCGGTGCGCGGCACGTTCGTCATCGACAAGGAGGGCGTCGTCCGCTGGACCGTCGTCAACGGTCTGCCGGACGCGCGTGACCTGAACGAGTACGTGAAGGCCCTCGACACTCTGTGATTCTTCGAGTGCAGGGCCTGCGCAGGTGGGGAACCCCTCACTAGGATCGACACGTTGATCCGATACCAACGCTTACGGGGCTCCCCGCCCCTGGACACCAATGGGAGGACTCGTGGGAGTCAGCCTCAGCAAGGGCGGCAACGTATCGCTTTCGAAGGAGGCTCCTGGCCTTACCGCGGTCATCGTGGGACTGGGGTGGGATGTTCGTACCACCACCGGTACCGACTTCGACCTCGACGCCAGCGCCATCCTGACGAACGCGGAGGGCAAGGTCAGCAGTGACGCCAACTTCGTGTTCTTCAACAACCTGAAGAGCCAGGACGGCTCGGTCGAGCACACCGGCGACAACATCACCGGTGAGGGCGAGGGGGACGACGAGCAGATCAAGGTCAACCTCGCCGCGGTCCCGGCCGATGTCGAGAAGATCGTGTTCCCGGTCTCGATCTACGACGCCGAGAACCGCCAGCAGTCGTTCGGCCAGGTGCGCAACGCGTTCATCCGCGTCGTGAACCAGGCCGGCGAGGCGGAGATCGCCCGGTACGACCTCTCCGAGGACGCCTCGACGGAGACCGCGATGGTCTTCGGTGAGCTCTACCGCCATGGTGCGGAGTGGAAGTTCCGTGCCATCGGCCAGGGGTACGCCTCGGGCCTGCGCGGCATCGCGCAGGACTTCGGCGTCAACGTCTGAGCCACCCAGGGGTCGACGTCCGGCCCGAGCCGTTTCACCGCTTCACCTCTTTCCGTCCGGCGCCGCATTCTCCGAGTGCGGCGCCGGACGTGCTCGACAACCCAATGGCTTGACCGGGGAGGAACAGGATCATGGGCGTCACACTCGCCAAGGGGGGCAATGTCTCCCTCTCCAAGGCCGCACCGAACCTCACGCAGGTACTGATCGGGCTCGGCTGGGACGCGCGCTCCACCACCGGAGCCGACTTCGACCTCGACGCCAGCGCGCTGCTGTGCAACTCGGGGAGGGTGCTCGGCGACGAGTGGTTCATCTTCTACAACCAGCTCAAGAGCCCGGACGGCTCGGTCGAGCACACCGGCGACAACCTCACCGGTGAGGGCGAGGGCGACGACGAGTCCCTCCTGATCGACCTCTCCAAGGTGCCCGCCAACGTCGACAAGATCGTCTTCCCGGTCTCCATCCATGACGCCGACAACCGCGGCCAGACCTTCGGCCAGGTCAGCAACGCCTTCATCCGCGTCGTCAACCAGGCCGACGGCCAGGAGCTCGCCCGCTACGACCTCTCCGAGGACGCCTCCACGGAGACGGCCATGATCTTCGGCGAGGTGTACCGCTACGGCGGCGAGTGGAAGTTCCGGGCGGTGGGACAGGGGTACGCGTCGGGTCTGCGGGGCATCGCGCTGGACTTCGGGGTCAACGTGTCCTGAACGCCGGTCCGGCGTCCGGCGAGGGGCGGCTCCGGCGTTCGGACCGCCTGGACCTGCGACTCTCCTGGTGAGACGGCCCGGCCCGTTCGCCCGTAGAGTCTGCCCTCTAGACTTTGTGGTCAATGTTTCGTAAAGCCGGGTACGGCGGGGGGAAACCCCCTCCGGACTTCGTCCGGGGGTAACCCCTCAACTCATGATTGGGTAGCCAGTGGTTCTGAAAACCTTCGGCTGGTCGTTCGCGGTCACCGCGCTCGGCTTGGTCGCAGCGGTGTTCATCGGCGGATGGACCGCCTTCGGGGTCGTCTTGATCCTGTCCGTCCTCGAGATCTCGCTGTCCTTCGACAACGCGGTGGTCAACGCCGGAATCCTGAAGAAGATGAGTGCCTTCTGGCAGAAGATCTTCCTCACCATCGGCATCCTGATCGCCGTCTTCGGAATGCGGCTCGTCTTCCCCGTCGTGATCGTCGCCATCAGCGCCTCGCTCGGCCCCATCGAGGCGGTCGACCTGGCGCTGAACGACGCGGACCGTTACGAGGAACTGGTCACCGACGCCCACCCGTCGATCGCTGCCTTCGGCGGCATGTTCCTGTTGATGATCTTCCTGGACTTCATCTTCCAGGACCGTGACATCAAGTGGCTCGGCTGGCTGGAGCGCCCGCTGGCCAAGCTCGGCAAGGTCGACATGCTGTCGGCCTGCATCGCGCTGATCGTCCTGCTGATCACCGCCCTGTACCTCGCCCCGAAGGCCCACCTGCACGCCGGGTCCGCCGACAAGGCGGAGACGGTGCTGCTCTCCGGCGTCGCCGGTCTCATCACGTATCTGGTCGTCGGCGGTCTCTCCGGCTTCTTCGAGAACCGTCTCGAGGAAGCGGAGGAGCGCGAGCACGAGGCCGAGGAGGAGGCCAAGCGGGAGGGCAAGAACGTCACCGGCATGGCGCTCGTCGGCAAGGCCGCCTTCTTCATGTTCCTCTACCTGGAGGTCCTGGACGCGTCGTTCTCCTTCGACGGTGTCATCGGCGCCTTCGCCATCACCAACGACATCATCCTGATGGCGCTCGGCCTGGGCATCGGCGCCATGTACGTCCGGTCGCTCACCGTCTACCTGGTCCGCCAGGGCACCCTCGACGACTACGTCTACCTGGAGCACGGCGCCCACTACGCCATCGGCGCCCTCGCCGCGATCCTGCTCATCACGATCCGCTTCGAGGTCAACGAGCTCATCACCGGCTTCATCGGCATCTTCCTGATCGGCTGGTCCTTCTGGTCCTCCGTCCGCCGCAACAAGGCCCTCGCGGAAGCCGAGGGAAAAGCTGAGTCCTCGGGCGAGAAGGCCGAAGTCTCGTCCGGGGTGTGACACCCGTCCGGGTGAGGAACGCTCTGTGAGGGGCGGCCGTCGGGAAGTCCTGACGGCCGCCCCTGCGTGTGCGCCGAGGTGAACGTCGAAGTGAACAGGGAAGTGTGGGGGCGGGAATGAGCTTCTGGGATGGCCTGTGGCGCGGCGGACGGTCGACGCCGTTCGACTCGGGCAGCGCGGCGACCAACGCCATCGAACTGACCAAACGGAACCACACGGTCTCGCTCAGCAAGCAGGGCGCGGCCAACGGAAACCTGCGCATCAACCTGTCCTGGCGCATGCGCACCTCCGACATAGGCGGGCCCCAGCGGGAGAGCCTGCTGCGCCACCCCTTCAAGGCCTTCAAGCCCGAGGTGGTGCAGGCGCACACCCAGAGCATGGTCAACGTCGACCTCGACCTCGGCTGCATGTACGAGCTCGCGGACGGCACCAAGGGCGTCGTCCAGCCACTGGGCAGCTTCTTCGGCGAGCTGAACTCGGCGCCGTACGTGAAACTCAGCGGCGACGACCGCTTCGGCTCGGGATCCGGCGAGACGATCTTCGTCAACCTCGACCACCGCGAGGAGATCAAGCGGCTCCTGGTCTTCGTCTACATCTACGACCAGACCCCCGCCTTCGACCGTACGCACGCCATCGTGACCCTCTACCCCAGCAACGGCCCCCGGATCGAGGTCGGCCTCGACGAGCGCCACCCGCAGGCCCGCTCCTGTGCGGTGGTCATGATCGAGAACGTCAAGAACGAGCTGGTGGTCCGCCGCGAGGTGAAGTTCGTGTACGGGTTCCAGGCGGAGCTCGACCGGCTCTACGGCTGGGGGCTGCAGTGGGGGCGCGGCTACAAGGCGAAGGCCGACCGCTGACGGGGCGCTGCCGCTGGGCTTGGCCGGGGCGCCCAGGGGGGCGGGGGCTCAGGTGTTGTGGCGCGTGTGGGTTGGTTGTGGCTGGGCGCGCAGTTCCCCGCGCCCCTTTCGGCCTGGCGGCCGATCGCGGGCTAAGCGGGCCCGGCGAAGTCCGCTGCGGTTCGGCAGCGCCCCGAAGGGGCGCGGGGAACTGCGCGACCGGCCACGACGGTGCCGCAGGCGGCCGACGGCACAGCGCGGCACTTCCAGCGGAGCGCTCAGCGGCCGATGAACTGGGGGCCCTGTGGGGGGAGTTTGAAGTCTGGGTCCGGGAGGGTGCCTACCGGTTGGGGGTAGCCGTAGGCGGGCTGGCTCGTGGGTTGTGGGTAGCCGTACGCGGGCTGGGCGGCGGGTGGCCGCTGCGAGGCGGCCGGGGGATAGCCGTAGGACGGCTGGGCGGCCTGCTGAGGCAGGTGGGTGGGCTGCTCGGGCGGCAGCGGCTGCGAGCCGCCGGGCGCGGCCGACGCAGGCTCGGCCTCGGTATCGGACTCGTCCACCGAGATGCCGAAGTCGGACGCCAGACCCTCCAGGCCGTTCGAATAGCCCTCGCCGAGCGCCCGGAACTTCCAGCCCTCGCCGCGCCGGTACAGCTCACCGCAGATCAGCGCGGTCTCCTCGCCGGTCTCCGGCTTGATGTCGAAGTACGCCAGCGGCTCGGCGTCCGCGAGCGTGGCGTCGTACAGCAGGATCCGCAGTGCGGGGACCCGGTCGAAGCTGACACCGTCGGCGGAAGCGACAAGGAGAATCCGTCCCACCTCATTGTCAACGCCCGTCAGATCCGACTGAATCGAGTCGGTGTGACCCTCGGCAACGCGTTTCTTGCCGAGTCCCCAGACCTTGCCCGAGGGGTGCCGGGGCTGGTTGTAGAACACGAAGTCCTCGTCGGATCGCACACGACCGTCGGGACCGAGGAGCAGCGCCGACGCGTCCACGACCGGGACCCCGTGCCCCGGCGCCCAGCGCAGCACGGCACGCACCGCTGTGGCGTTCAGCGGGACGTTCGACCCTTTCAGCATCGCGTGCGTCATGCGGTCATCCTGCCTTCTCGGTCCTGGTCACGACAACGCGGGGGTGCCCTCCCGCTCGACCTGGTATGCGGGCGCGGGACACAATCGTGTTGATCCCCGTTACCTGAATTTCATGCCCAGCGGGAACCCTCGACATGGATCCCTACGTACTATTACCGGCCACATATCGTCAGGCCGGCCAGCCACCCCGGGGGAGACTCATGCGTCATTTCGGGCACATCGCCCCTGAGGTGCGGGAGCGCCTCTTCCACCAGGAGCCGTGCGTCTTCACCGCGGACTCCCCGGCCCGGGTGCTCGCGGCGGCCCTCGGAGCCACCCTCTACAGCCCCGCGACCAGGCAGAAGCTGGCCGACGACATCGTGAAGCAGGCCGGGCGGGGCGTCGTCTCGATGGTGCTGTGCCTGGAGGACTCGATCGACGACTCGGAGGTCCCCGAGGCCGAGGAGAACCTGGTCCGGCAGTTCGGCGACCTGGCCGAACGCTGCCCGGAGACCGAGCTGCCGCTGCTGTTCGTCCGGGTCAGGGCGCCCGAGCAGATCCCCGACCTCGTCCGGCGGCTCGGCCCCGCGGTCCGGCTGCTGTCCGGATTCGTACTGCCGAAGTTCACCGAGGAGCGGGGGATCCCGTTCCTGGAGGCGCTCACCGCGGCCGAGGGTGCGAGCGGGCGGCGGCTGTTCGCGATGCCCGTTCTCGAGTCGCCCGATCTGCTGTACCGGGAGTCGCGGGCGGAGACCCTCGCGGGGATCTCCCGGGTCGTCGACAAGTACCGCGACCGGGTCCTCGCGCTGCGGCTCGGCGTCACCGACTTCTGCTCGGCGTACGGCCTGCGCAGGGCGCCCGACATGACCGCGTACGACGTGCAGATCGTCGCCTCCGTGATCGCCGACGTGGTGAACGTGCTCGGGCGGGCCGACGGCACCGGATTCACGGTGACCGGGCCCGTGTGGGAGTACTTTCGAGTACAGGAGCGCATGTTCAAGCCGCAGCTGCGCCGGAGTCCCTTCACCCCGGAGGCCGAGGACCTGCGCAACGCGCTGATCGAGCACGACATGGACGGACTGCTGCGCGAGATCTCCCTCGACCGGACCAACGGCCTGCAGGGCAAGACCTGCATCCACCCCTCGCACGTCGCGCCCGTGCACGCCCTCTCCGTCGTGAGCCACGAGGAGTTCACCGACGCCCAGGACATCCTGCGGCCCGAGCGTGGCGGCGGGGGTGTGCTGCGGTCGGCGTACACGAACAAGATGAACGAGGTGAAGCCGCACCGCGCCTGGGCCGAGCGCACCCTCCAGCGCGCCGAGGTCTTCGGCGTCGCCAACGAGGACATCGGCTTCGTGGAGCTGCTCGCCGCCGGAATCCCCGGCTGACGACCGCTGACAGCAACTGAGCCGCTGACAGCTGCTGACACCCGCTGACAAACAAGGAATCCATGAAAAAGGCTGTGAACGAAGGGGTCGGGTCCGGGACGGGGGCCGGCTCCGGGGCAGGTGCTGGGGTCGGTGCTCGTGCCGACTCCGGGACCGGGATAGGCACTGGCACCGGAACTGGGGCAGGGACTGGGACCGGGGTCTGGACGGGGGCGGGGTTCCGGCCCGGGGCAGGTGCCGGGACCGGGACTCCTACAGGCGGCGGGACCGGGGCCGGGACCGGCGACGGGGTGTGGTCCGGCGCCTGGGTCGCCGAGCGGCTCGGGGTCGAGCTGGTCGGGGACGAGGGGCTCGGGGAGCTGCTGGGGCTGGCGTTGCGGCGCAACCCCAAGCGGGCGCATCTGCTGGTGTCGAACGTGCTGGGCAAGCATGTGCCGCAGTCGCCGGCCGTCGTGTACGGGTACGGGTTCGCGCTCGGCCTGCGGGTGCGGGATCTGCTCGGTGAGGACGAGGCACGCCGGGCTGTCGTCCTCGGGTACGCCGAGACGGCCACCGGGCTCGGCCACTCGGTCGCGGACGGCGTGGGCCTCGCGCCCTGCCTCCACTCGACCCGGCGCCCGGTCGAGGGTGTCGCACCGGCGGGCGGTTTCGAGGAGGCCCACTCGCACGCCACCTCGCACCTGCTCCTACCGGAGAACCCCGCGCTGCTGGCGGGCGACGGCCCGCTGGTCCTGGTCGACGACGAGTTCTCCACCGGCAACACGATCCTCAACACCATCCGTGACCTGCACGAACGCCATCCGCGCGAGCGGTACGTCATAGTCACCCTGGTCGACATGCGCTCGGCCGCGGACCTCGGACGCCTGACGGACTTCGCCCACGAGATCAACACCCGCGTGGACCTCGTGGCGGCCGCAAGCGGAACGGTACGACTTCCCGAGGGAGTCCTGCAGAAGGGCCAGGCACTGGTCGCACGGTACGAGTCCACCGGGGGACCGGGAGACTCGGCCGCCCCGGCCCAGGACCTTGCCGGTCGGGCGGCCCCGGCCGGCCCGGGCGAGGGCCTTGACGACCGGCCGACATCGGCCGGACCGGGAGTGGGTTCCGCCGGCCAGGCGGTTTCGGTGGAGCTTGGTGTGGCTTCGGCGGGGCCGGAGGGCTCTGTGGAGCAGGCTGCCTCGGGCGGATCGGCGGGTTCCGCCGAGCAGGCGGTTTCGTGCGGCTCGGGAGCCCGCCGCGCGGCGGCCGTTCGTGTCGAGCTGGGATGGCCCGGCGGGGTACCCGACGGTGGACGGCATGGGTTCACGCCTGAGCATCGGGTGCGTCTGGAAGAGGCTCTCCCCGTCATGGCCGAGCGGATCGCCGAGGCGTTGCCGGTCGGTGTTCGCCGGGGCAGCGGTCGGGTTCTCGTCCTCGGGTGCGAAGAGTTGATGTACGCGCCGCTGCGGCTCGGTGTGGCCCTGGAGAAGATCGTCGACGGCGAGGTCCGTTACTCCACCACCACGCGTTCGCCGGTCCTCGCCCTCGACGACCCCGGCTACGCGATCCGCACCCGGCTCGTCTTCCCCTCCCACGACAACCCCGCCGACGGACCGGGCGAGCGGTACGCCTACAACGTCGCGGGCGCCGGCTTCGACGCGGTCGTCGCCGTGGTCGACTCGCTCGCCGACACCCCCGAACTGCACGCCCCCGACGGCCTGTTGGCGCGGCTCGCCGCCCACACGCCGAGCGTGCTGCTCGCCGTCGTCCCGTCGTACGTACCACCGGTATCGCCAGTACTACCGGCACCGCCGTCCACCGAAAGGCCCTCCATGCTGTCCGAGCCCCTCCGCGGCCCCGACTTCTCCTCGTACGCCCCTGACGAGGTCGGCTGGCTGCTGCAGGACCTCTCGGACACCCGGCTGGAGGCGCCGACCGAGGAGCGCGAGGAGGCGATCCAGAGCGGCGGCGCGCACTACGCGGAGTCGCTGCCGGTGGAGTACCAGCCGAGCCCGCAGTACCAGGAGCTCTTCCACAACGCGCTCGGCACCTCCGCCGTCCGCATCGCCCAGGCCGTCGGCGCGGTCACGGAGACCGTGCTGGCCGAGCGGTCACCGCGTCCCGTCCTGGTGTCGCTGGCCCGCGCCGGCACCCCCGTCGGTGTCCTGATGCGCCGCTGGGCCCAGCACCGCCACGGCCTCGACCTCCCGCACTACGCCGTCTCCATCGTGCGCGGCCGCGGCATCGACGCCAACGCGCTGCGCTGGCTCGCGGCCCACCACGACCCGGCCGACGTCGTCTTCGTGGACGGCTGGACCGGCAAGGGTGCCATCACCCGCGAACTCACCCAGGCCGTCGAGGAGTTCGAGACCTCCGACGGCATCACGGGCTTCGACCCGGAGATCGCGGTCCTCGCCGACCCGGGTTCCTGCGTGCGTACGTACGGCACCCGCGAGGACTTCCTCATCCCCTCCGCCTGCCTCAACTCGACGGTCTCCGGCCTCATTTCACGTACGGTCCTCCGTGCCGACCTGGTCGGCGAGCACGACTACCACGGCGCGAAGTTCTACCGCGAGCTCGCCGGCGTGGACGTCTCCGTCGACTTCCTGGACGCCGTCTCCGCGCGCTTCGGCGAGGTCGACCAAGCGGTGGACGACCGGGTCAAGGAACTACTCTCCACCGACCGCACGCCAACCTGGGAGGGCTGGGCGGCAGTTGAGCGGATCAGCGAGGAGTACGGGATCCACGACGTGAACCTCGTCAAGCCGGGCGTCGGCGAGGCGACCCGCGTCCTGCTGCGCCGCGTCCCGTGGAAGATCCTCGCCCGTGCCGGAGCGGGCGCCGACCTCGACCACGTACGCCTGCTCGCCGAACAGCGCGGCGTACCCGTCGAGGAGGTCGCCGAACTCCCGTACACCTGCGTCGGGTTGATCCACCCCAAGTACACGCGCGGCGCGACCGGCGCCGACGGCAAGGCGGTGGCGGTCTGATGACGAACCCCACCACCGCGCCCAGGACGCTCGTCGCCAGCGACCTCGACCGCACGCTCATCTACTCCGCCGCGGCGCTCGCCCTGACCATGCCCGACCCCGAGGCACCCCGGCTGCTCAGCGTCGAGGTGCACGAGAGCAAGCCGCTGTCGTACATGACCGAGACCGCGGCCGGCCTGCTCGCCGAACTCGGCGACGCGGCCGACTTCGTACCGACCACGACCCGCACCCGCAGGCAGTACCAGCGCATCCGGCTCCCGGGCCCCGCCCCGAAGTACGCCATCTGCGCCAACGGCGGCCACCTCCTCGTCGACGGCGTCTCAGACGAGGCGTGGCACGCCCGGGTGACCGAGCGTCTCGCCCGCGAGTGCGCCTCGCTCGACGAGGTGCGCGAGCACATGATGGCCACCTCCGACCCGGCCTGGGTGCGCAAGCACCGCGTCGCCGAGGACCTGTTCGCGTACGTCGTCGTCGAGCGCGAACTGCTCCCCGAGGACTGGGTGAAGGAACTTGCCGTCTGGGCGGAGAACCGCGGCTGGACCGTCTCGCTCCAGGGCCGCAAGATCTACGCCGTGCCGAAGCCGCTCACCAAGAGCGCCGCCATGCACGAGGTCGCCCGCCGCACCGGAGCGACCCTGACCCTCGCGGCCGGTGACTCGCTCCTCGACGCCGACCTGCTGCTGGCCGCGGACCGGGGCTGGCGCCCGGGCCACGGCGAGCTGGCCGACGTCGGCTGGACGGCTCCCGGAGTCACGTCGCTTCCGGAACGGGGTGTCATCGCGGGCGAGCGGATTCTGCGGGAGTTCTTGGGGGAGTCCCGGTAGGGGCACCAGCGGGATCGGCGGGACGGGTGGTGCGGGTGGTGCGGGTGGGACCGGCGGCTTCGGCGGAGTGACCTCGCTCGTGCCCTCGCTCCTGCTCCAGCCCCTGCCGCTCTCCCTGCCCCCGTTCCTGTCCTCGTTCCTGTCCTCGTTCCTTCTCGCGCCGACGTCCGCCCGGACCCGGCTTGAGGAACCGCACGCCCACGAAGAGCAGCACCCCGAGCACCGCCGCGACCAGCACGACCTTCGAGTACGTCGACACATAGCCGGTGACGTCCGTCCAGTTCTCGCCGAGCAGATAGCCGGCGAGGACGAAGACGGTGTTCCAGATCGCGCTGCCCAGCGTGGTCAGGCCGAGGAAGACGGGCAGCCGCATGCGTTCGACGCCCGCGGGCACGGAAATCAGGCTGCGGAAGATCGGGATCATCCGTCCGAAGAACACGGCCTTGGTGCCGTGCCGGGTGAACCACGCCTCGGTCTTCTCGATGTCCGAGACCTTCACCAGCGGCAGCCGGGCCGCGATCGCCACCGTGCGGTCGCGGCCGAGCAGCGCCCCCACCCCGTACAGCGCGAGCGCACCGACGACCGAGCCGATCGTCGTCCACAGCAGGGCGGCGAGCAGGTTCATCTGCCCGGTGCTCGCCGCGAACCCCGCGAGCGGCAGGATGACCTCGCTGGGCAGCGGCGGAAACAGGTTCTCCAGGGCGATGGCGAGGCCCGCGCCCGGCGCCCCGAGCGTGTCCATGAGGCTGTTGATCCACTGGGGTGCGCTGCTGTCGGTCACACGGCCGACGCTAGAGAACCGAACCTGAAGGCAGACTGAAGCAGGTCAGCCGCAGCAGCCCCCGCCGCAGCAACCGCCCCCACCGCCGCCGCCACCGCTCGCGCGGGGCGCGGGCGCGGCAGCCGAGCCGCCGACCGCGACCGTCGACAGCAGCTTCACCGTGTCGTCGTGACCGGCGGGGCAGGCCGCGGGCGCGGCCGACTCGGCCATCGGACGGCTCTTCTCAAAGGTGTCACCGCAGGTCCGGCAGCGAAATTCATAGCGAGGCATACACATAGATTAGCGGCCGGAAGCCGCTGGAGGCGCCCCTTGGGGCGCCTTTCAGGGGCGCGGGGAACTGCGCGCCCAGCCCCCACAATCCGCAGTCAACGAACTACCCATCAAGCCCCACCCCCACGCTCCTCCCGAATCTGCGAAACCACCCGAGCCACAGTCCCCCGCACGGCTTCCGTCTCAGTCAGGAAATGCCAATAGTCGGGGTGCCGCCCCTCCAACGTGCCGATCGCCCGGTCCAGCCGAGCCACCGAGTCATCGAGCGGCCGCGCATGCCGCGGATCCGGCGTATTGCGCCCCGCCATCGCCAGCCGCTGCGCATCCCGGATCGCGAACCGCGTACGGTCGATCTCCCGCTGCGGATCCTTCGACACCTCGTTCAGCCGCCGCAGCCGATCCCCGGCCGCGGACACGGCCTCGTCGGTCGTGTTCAGCAGCGCCCGCACCGTGGACAGCCGCGACGTGGCGTCCGCCCAGCGCTGCTCGTCCCGCGCGGCCCGCGCCTCCGCCAGCTTCCGCTCGGCCTGCCGGACGGTCTCCTCGGCCTGGTCCGGTACGTGCTGCAGGTCCTGCCAGCACGCGGCCGTGAACCGGCGCCGCAGCTCGCTCAGGATGGGCTCCACCTGCCCGGACCGGGTGGTGAGGGCCTGCGCGCGGGTCCGTAGCGAGACGAGGCGGCGGTCGATCTCGGCGGCCCGCTCCGGCAGCCGGTCGGCCTCCGCGCGCACCGCCTCGGCGTCCCGCGCGACCCGGTCGGCACGCTCCAGCGTCTCCGGTACGCCGTGCTGCCCCGCGCCCTGGTTGAGCTTGGTCAGCTCCGGGGCGAGGACGGCGAGGCGGGCGGCCAGGTCGTCGGCCTTGAGCCCCGATCCCCGTACCGCGTCGAGGGCGTTCGACGCGGCGAGCAGGGCCTGGCGGGCGCGCTCGACGGCCGGGGCGAGCCGGGCCAGCTGCGTCTCGGCCTTGCCGAGGAGCGGCCCGAGGCCCTGCTCGAAACGGTCCAGCTCCTGCTTGACCCGGCCCAGCTCGTCCTTGGCCTTGGTCAGCTCGGTGCGCGCGTGGGCGGCGACGGAGGCTTCCAGGTCGTCCCGGTCGAGGTCGTGGGCGTCGACCGCGCTGATGTACGTACCACTGGCCTCGTCGATGCGGCGGCCGAGCGCCTCGAAGTCGGAGACCGCCCGCCGGGCCGCGGGGGAGTCGTCGACGGCGGTGATGGTCTCGATCGAGATCCGCAGATCGCGCTGGGCCGTGTCCAGCTCGTAGAACGCGGCCGCCGCGGCGTCCTTCGCCGCCTGCGCCTCGGCCCGCTGACTCTCGGAGCGCCCGCCGAACCACCGCCGCGTGCCGCCACCGGCGAACGCGGCGGGCAGCGCGAGGGCGAGCAGGGGGAGTGGAAGAAGGGCCAGGACCAGCAGGTCACGGCCCACACCGCGAGCCCCCGTGGCCCTGAACCCGGCACGGGGGCGAGGTAGTTGCTGTGCGCATGGCACAACCGGCGTGTACGGCTGCGAAGGTGTCGCCGTCACTTCCCTCTCCCGTGCTGTCATCCGCCTTGCCCGGTGTCATTCTCCCACCAGGTAAGGACGAACACACGGGCCGGTTAGTTCGCGGTACGCACCGTGACTTTCCCGTCCTGGGTGTGGGCGGACACCACATGCGAACTGCCCTCGTCACGGGGCACCGACACATCCACGGCGCCGTCCGAGGTATCGGCTGTGACGTGGTACGTCGTTTTCGGCAGGGAGATGGTGAGCGAACCGTCGTGGCTGCGGGCCTCGACCCTGTCCGGTACGGCGGCGAGTTCCAGCCGCACCGACCCGTCCCCGGTGTTCACGGCCACCTGACGCGAGTCGACGCCGGTCGCGGTGACCGAGCCGTCGCCGGTGCGCAGGGTCAGCGGGCCGCTGGTGTCGTCGACACGGACGGAACCGTCGACCGCCCGGATATCGAGGGCCTCCTCGAAGCCCCGGGCCCGCACGCTGCCGTCGCCGTCCTTCACCTTGACCGCGATACCGCGCGGCACCTCGATGCGGTGCCTGGCCGAGCAGTCGGCGACCACGCCCGAGCACTTCATCCGGAGCTTGAGCGTGTCGTCCTTCATCCCCCAGGTCACTTTGGGGTCCCCGCCGACCACGACACTGCCCTGGAACCACCGGGTGACCTCGACCTTGTCGACGTCCGCGGCGACCAGTTCGAGCGCGGAGTCGTCGGAGTCGACGGTCAGCGTGCGGCCGCTGAGCGCGAACGAACGGTGCTCGGGTTCCTTGTCGTCCCCGGCACTGGCCCCACACCCGACGGCGAACAGGCCGACGGCGACCACACCGGCGCCGACGGCAACGGTGGAACGGCGAATCCGATTGGTACGGCGAATCCGACTGGTGCGACTGATACGGCTGAAGCGGCTGGTCATGGCGGTCTCCCCCTGGCTCGGACGCCTCGGCCGTACGGTGGCTCGGACGCTCTTCGACCGTACGGAGCCGGGGCCCGCCGGGGGATCCGGGCCGCTCCCGGATAAGAGGTGGGGTAAACCCCCGCATCGCGGAGGCCCGGAGTCCGGGACGGCCGCAAGGACGGCTACGGGGACGCTTACCGGGACGGCTACGAGTTTGCCGGGCAGTGCCCCGGGCAATGTAGGCTGTCGAATCATCCGGGCGCGTAGCTCAGTGGTAGAGCGCTGCCCTTACAAG
This sequence comes from Streptomyces sp. NPDC050704, assembly GCF_040654355.1. Lineage (NCBI taxonomy): Bacteria > Bacillati > Actinomycetota > Actinomycetes > Kitasatosporales > Streptomycetaceae > Streptomyces > Streptomyces sp. NPDC050704. Next base: position 43,799 of record NZ_JBFAHW010000002.1, read on the forward strand.
GCAGATGTCGGCGGTTCGAAACCGTCCGCGCCCACCGGACCTGAGTAGCAGGTCAGAGGATTGAAACGGCCCCCCGGAGTGATCTCCGGGGGGCCGTCCGCATGACCGGGTCCCCTCAGCTGCCACCTTGGAGTCCGCTTCGGAGCCGGCGTCAGGCCAGGTGCTCGGCGAGCATCAGGGTGGGCAGGTGGGTGTTGGCCCGGGGGATGGTCGGCATGATCGAGGCGTCGGCGACTCGGAGTCCTTCGAGGCCGTGGACGTGGCCGGACGGGGTGACGACGGCGTGCGGGTCGTTCGGTGGGCCCATCCGGCAGGTGCCGACCGGGTGTTGGTAGACGTTGAGCCCTTCGTGGAGGGCGTCGTCCGGGTCGGCCGTGGGGCCCGGCCACAGCTCGTCGTCCAAGTAGCGGCTCAGGGGCGGGGTCCGGGCCAGTCGGCGGGCCTGGTGGACGCCGTCCAGCAGGCGCGGTGCGTCCTCGGGTGCGCGCAGCAGCCCCACGTCGATGTCGGGCGGTGTGTAAGGGTCGGGCGAGCGGAGCCGTACGTGCCCGCGCGAGTGCGGTGCCATCAGCGCCACGAGCAGCAGGACCTCGCCCTGCTCCGGCCCGCTGGGAAAGATCTGCAGGCCGGGGCCGGTGGTGAGGAGGGTCTGGCGGGGCGGCGCGGCGGCCGGGGCGTGCGAGGCGTACAGCAGTCGCAGCAGGGGGTGGTCGTGCAGGTTGGCGCCGACGCCCGGCAGGTCCGCCGTCACCGGGATCCCGAGCGGGCGCAGGTGGTCGGCGGGGCCGATGCCGGACCGGAGCAGGATGACCGGGCTGCCGTACGCGCCCGCGGTGAGCACGACCTGGCCCGCCTCGATCTCTTCTCCCGATCCGGCCAGCCGGACGCCGAGGCAGCGGCCCCGGTCGATGAGCACCCGGTCGACGGTCGCATCGCCGCGGATGGTCAGGTTGGACCGCTCGCGTGCGGTGGCGAGGCAGGTGAGGGCCGTCGACTGCCGTACGCCGCCGATCTGGTTCAGCGGCAGCGGTCCGGCGCCGACCGCACCCGGCGCGTTGTGATCGGCCACGGCCGGGTGTCCCGCCGTGGCGCACGCGTCCAGGAACGCCTGCTGGACCGGCGCCGGTTCGCCGGGACGGCACACGGGAACGGGTCCGGCGTCGCCGTGCCAGGCTGCTTCGCCGAAGTCGAGATCCCGCTCGACGCCGACGAAGTCCGCCAGCACCTCCTCGTACGACCAGCCGTGGTTGCCGGCTGACGCCCAGGCGTCGTAGTCGGCGGGCCGTCCGCGGAGCGCCATCACGTTGTTGGTGGCCGAACTGCCGCCGAGCAGCCGGCCCGCGAAGACCGGGGACCGGCGTCCCAGCGTGCCGAGTTCGGCTTCGAGGCCCCAGTCGTAGTCGGTGGGCCCGGGGTCGTCGGCGTTGATCACGTCCGGCGGCTGCCCTTCGGGGTCAGGCCCGAAGTCCGGCCCCGCCTCCAGCAGGAGCACCGAGCACTCCGGGTCCTCCGTGGCGCGTGCGGCGAGAATCCCGCCCGCCGCTCCGCCTCCCACGATGACGGTGTCGTAACGCATGGCCGCCGCGTACCCCGCAGCACGCGTCCTGCAACACACGGATTCTGAAGGGCGGGCCCCGGCACGTGGGGCCTACGAGGAACCGTCCTCCGTCTCCTGTACGTGCTTCAGGCTCATCCGGGCGTCCACCTTGTCCGCGGTCGTGACCTCCGACCAGAAGCGGTGGCAGGTCACGAAGACCGTCAGTTCACGCTCGCGCTCGCGGAGCTTCTCTACCTCGGCCTGCTCGTCGGCGGTCCAGCCGGGGGACGCGGGCCGTTCCACCTTGCGCCAGCCGTGTATGTCGCTGAACCCGTCCAGGGGCTCGACCGACCAGGGAAGCCGCTTCAGGAGGGCCAGAAGCTCGGCCCGGACCTGATGCAGCTCCTCCTGACCGGCCAGGAGGTCACTCGGGAAGTCATAGGTCTCAGCCACGCGCTAATGCTACGCCTGTTCGATTTTGGGATGCGAGTTCCTTGGGGGACTTCATACGAACGAGTGGGGCCACGATTCGTGGGCGGAGTGGCGCTGATCCCGGTCGCGATGTCAGTGCCGCGCGCGACACTGGGCGTATGTGCCGCAGCATCAAGACACTCCGACCGCCCGTCCTGCCCGAAGAGGCCACCGAGGAGGACATTCGCGCCGCAGCTCTTCAGTACGTGCGCAAGATCTCCGGCTTCCGTGCCCCGGCCGCCCACAACCGTGAGGTCTTCGACCGCGCGGTCGACGCGGTCGCGGAGGCCACGGCCGAGCTGCTCGCGGGGCTGGAGATACGCGGGCAGACGACCGCCAACCGCCGGGCGGGCTGACCGCGTAAGCCGAAGGGGCAAGGGGCCACTGGTGCGCAGGCGTGCCTCAGGCGCCCGAACCCGCCTCCGCCGCGGTCACTGGCACCGGCACCGGCGTCGACTGCGAAGTCGGCCGGCGCATCAGGAAGGCCGCCCCCGCCCCGGCCCCGAACAGCGCCACCAGGGAAACCGCCGTGGCGAGCCAGGTCGCGCCCAGCCACTGGCCGCCGACGTATCCGAGGGTGACGCTGTACGCCGCCCAGGCCAGCCCCGCCAGGATCGACCAGGGCAGGAACTCGCGGACACGGCGGTGGGCTGCGCCCGCGCCGAGGGAGACGAGCGAGCGGCCCGCCGGTGCGAAACGGGCCAGCACGACCAGGGTGCCGCCGCCGCGTGCGAGGGCCGTGCCGAGACGTTCCTGCGCGCCGCGCAGGCGGCGGGAGCGGGCGATGGCCCGGTCCAGACGTTCGCCGCCGCGCCAGGCCAGCCGGTACGCCACGAGGTCGCCGAGGACCGAGGCGGTCGCCGCGCAGAGCGTCAGCGACAGGATGTCCGGGACGTGCGCGGTCGCCGCGCTCGCCGTACCGGCCGCGGCGGCCGTCGCCGCCGTGATGACCAGCACGCCGCTCGGCAGCACCGGCAGGAAAACGTCGAACAGGACCGACAGAGCCACCACGGCATAGATCCATTGGCTGTAGATCCAAGGGCTGCCCGACAGCGACCCCACACTCTCAAGCACCCTTACTCCCCTGTGTCTCCCCCGTAGGCCCCGACCAGCCGGTGATGCCGCGATGTCGCGGGGGAGCGGCAGGAGCGGCCTGTGACAGCCATACAGCGTACGCCTCGGGTCCGACACGAGATCCACAGGGGGCTCGGGTATTCGCCACACCATGTTCACCCGGCTGCCGCTTCCCGGGGGGCGGGCGGGCTCCGCGTCCCGTACGAACGGAAAGGGGCAGCGATCGGTGTGAGGAGCGAACCAGAGATGGTGGCAGAAGTAGACGCAGACGCAGACATAGCCAGCTCGGCCAGCCCGGCCGGAGCGGTGGCGCGAAGAGCGGGAGCGGTCGGAGTGGTCATCGGCGTCGTGGCGTCGGTGCTGCTCGCGACCGGGTCGAGCGGCGCGTACGGCGCGACCGGCGCATCCGACGAGGGCGGCGTGGGTGGCACCGGCGCCGCGCACGGCTACTGGATGCGGACGGACGCGCGGTTCGCGCCGCCCACTGCCTTGGTGCCGTCGGCGGCGGTGACGTACGACGTGAAGCTCGTGCCCGCGGCCTCCTGGATCGAGGTCGGCCAGCGCAGCGAGGAGCGCGGCGCCACGACGGTGAAGCTGCGCGTGACGGGCCTGAAGCCGGGGCACGCGTACGGCGTGCATGTGCACCAGAAGCCGTGCGGCGCCGATCCGGCCGCCGCGGGCGGGCACTACCAGCATCGGCCGTCCAAGGACCCGGCAGACGTGAACGCCGACAACGAGGTGTGGCTCGACTTCACCGCCGACGCGCACGGTGCGGGTGCGGCGAGCGCGCGCCACGACTGGAACTTCCGGCGCGGCGAGGCCGCCTCCGTGGTGCTGCACGGCGAGCAGGGCGGCTCGGGCGCGCGGCTGGCGTGCTTCACGGTCCCGTTCGGGTGGGCCGCGTGAGGCGGCGCACCTGAGGCACCTGAGACGGCACCGGCGCCCACCCCGCGTGCGGAAGGGGTGGGCGCCGGTGCCGTACGGGCGTCAGGCCGCGACGGGCTCCGAGGCGCGCTTCTCCTCGGTGGCCGACGAGGCGCGGCGGGAGAGGAGCCGGTCGACGCCGAAGGCGCCGGAGCCGGTGAAGACCAGCAGGAGCATGGACCAGCAGTACATGGCCGCGCCCTCACCGCTGTTCTCGATCGGCCATAGGGCCTCTGGCTGGTGGACCTTGAAGTACGCGTAGGCCATCGCGCCCGACGCGATGAACGCCGCGAAGCGGGTGCCGAGCCCGAGCAGGACCAGGCTGCCGCCGACGAGCTCGATGACGGCCGCGTACCAGTTCGGCCAGGCACCCGTCTCCACGGTGTTTCCGTTGCCGTCCACGCCGCCGAGGACGCCGAAGAGCGAGACGGCGCCGTGGCAGGCGAAGAGTAAGCCGACGACTATGCGGAACAGGCCGATGGCGTACGGCTGGGCGCTGTTGAGGCGTCCGGTCATGTGGGGAACTCCTTCGGTCTGAGCCGGTCCTGGGTGGGACCGGTCTGGGGGACGAACCGAGTGAGTGCTCTACGTTAGGTCTGCCTAATCAATGGTTGCAAGTTCAAGTTTTGGCCAAGCTTTCGCTGCCAAATCGGGCCTCGAGCCTTGTTCTGCCTGGGTCGCGGCTGTCCGCAGCACGGCCCGCGCCACCGCGTCGGCGTCCGACAGAGTGACCGAGTCCACACCCGGTCGGGCCCCGGCGGCCGTCACCCAGTGAACACCCTCCGTGGGCACGCCGAGTGCGAAACGCCTGAGATGCGTGTGGCCTTGACGGTCGATCAGACGGTACGGGCGCTGTGTTACGTCCAGTCCGCCGGTTTCGTAACCGTCCACCGTGTGCGGGCGGCACTGGCCCGTCTTCAGCAGCCGGGCGAGCAGCTCGTCGGCCGTCCGCCGCAGATCCGGCTCCGGCAGTCGCGCCTCGATGAGCGTGGTCGCCGTCACGGTCGAGCCGGGCACGTCCGGGGAGTGCGCCACCCAGGCGCCACCCTCGCCCCGCACCTCAAGTCGCGGGCCCAGCACCTCCAGGACGCCCGCCTCGACCAGCGCGGCCATCTCCTCGATACGGCGCCGGGGCGGGCCGATCGAGAGAAACGCGTTGAGCGGGGTGTACCAGCGGTCCAGATGCTCCCGTCGCGAGGCTCCGGCGAGCCCGCCGTGGTCGACGATCCGCCGCAGCTCGTTGCGCAGGTCGCGCAGCACGTCGAGGGCCGCCTTGAGCGGACCGTCGACATTGCCGAGCGCGGCCTGCGCGGCGTCCTCGCGGAGGTGGGCGAGCAGCCACTCCCGGAAGTCGCGGCGGCCGGTGAAGACGCGGCTCCCGTACGGCCGTGAAATACGGTCCCAGGACCAGCGGTCGGCCTCCGTGATCCCGAACTCGTCCAGGATCAGGCCCTCTTGGGGGTCCCGGTGGGGGACGGCGAGGAACCGCTCACGGAAGTCCCGGGTAGGCATGCGGCCCCGTACCGACCCGGCACCCCGTACTGACCCGGCGCCTCGCCTCAACAGGGCCTCGTAGTAGACCGTTTCGACCTCCTTCGCCACCAACGGCCATATCTCCGTGAGGAAGTCGGGCGCCTCGCCGGAGTCGGCGCGCTTGCGGAAGCGGGCGATGGCCTCCGGCGTGAGGACGAGGGGGATGTGGCGGCCGTACGGGCCCTTCGCGTTGTCGCCGCGGGCCTGGTACGGGATGCCGCGGCGGGACCCGGCGTACAGGCGGGGCTCGCGGCCCGAGGGGAGATAGCGCAGGCCGGCCGGGGTGCGCAGGAAGCGGCCGCCGCGGCCGGTCGTCAACAGGGCCATGTGGTCGAAGAAGTTGAGGCCCAGGCCGCGCAGGAGGACGGTTTCGCCGGGGGCGAGGGCGGCGAGGTCGAGGTCGGCCGGGTTGGCGGGCGGGACGTGGCGCAGGCCGTGGTGGGCGGCGTACGCGGAGAGGCGCTGCTGTGCCTGGTCCGCCACGGCGGGCAGGTGGCCCTGCGCCAGTACCACGGCCGACAGGCGCGGGAGGGTGCGGCCGTTGTCCAGTACGAGGGTCTGGTGGCCGTCGGCCGCGTCGTCGAGGCGTATCGCGCGGGCCCGGTGCGTCCGCACGCGGATGCCGGGCGGCGCCTCGCGGGTCACCTCGGCGAAGACCCACTCCAGGTAGCGGCCGTACTGGGCCCGGGTCGGGTAGTCGTCCGGGCCCAGCGCGCCGCCGGCCCAGGCGTGCAGGCTCGGGCCGGGGCATATCGGGCCCGAGCACTCCACGCTGTCGTCGGTGAAGAGGGTCACCTGCGAGGCCACGGTGTTCATCAGCAGCTCGGGCGGCTGGGCGGTCCGCCAGACGCGGCCGGCACCCGGTGGCGACGGGTCGACGACGTGGACCGTCAAGTGAGTGCCGGGCGCGAGGAGTTCGGGAGCGGAGGCGCAGAGGCGTTCCAGGACGCTGGTACCGCGCGGTCCGGCGCCGACCAGGGCGACGGAGACGGCGGAGGCGGACTCGGCAGCCCCTTCGGGCTCGGCGGGCTCGGTGGGTTCGGCGATCTCGGCGGGCTCCGCTGGTTCCGTCGGCTCCGCGGTCGCTGCAGACAAAGGGGTGACTCCCGGACAGGTGGGGCACTGGGCGGCAAACCGCCCACCGGAAGCGGACGGTCCGCCTCATCATGCCGTCGCGTACCGCGGGAACCGAGCCCTTGGGCGGATCATCGACGCCGGTTGTGGGATGCGTCACGGCCATCACGGCCATCATCGGCAACGTACGCAACAAACGTATGCAATCGGCGAATTGCGGGGCGAGACCGGGCAGGCCCCAGGTGAGTCAGGCCCTAGGTGGGTTCGGACCCTAGGTGAGTTCGGACTCGACGACCGTCTTCAGCCGGGCGCCTCCGCCGCGCTCCTCCCGCGCCTGGTCGAGCCGCAGCCGGGCCGAACGGCCTTGCAGGGTCAGAGTCATGAGCTGGTTGCCGAACCACGGACCGCCGGTTTTCCGCCAGTCGACGAGCGGACGCGCACAGCCGCCGTGTCCGGCGAAGCGGCGGCCGATGGCGCGGCCGATGCCGCTCCAGCCGAAGCGGAAGCCGAGCCGTATGGAGAGCGGGATGGAGTTGTGGACGGGGGAGCAGGTCAGTTGGAGCACCCTGGCATCGGGCTTGGGCGAGCCTTCGGGCCACGTCGGCTCGGCGATGTACGCGTGATGCACGTCCCCGGACAGCACGCACACCGTCGCCGGCGCCTGCGCCCCCGACCCGGCCTCGGCGATCAGCTCCGCCAGCGCGTCGAACGACGCGGGGAACGCCGCCCAGTGCTCCAGATCGGCCCGCCGCCGCAGGTCCTCCCCGAACCGCGCCCAGCGCGCGCCCCGCTCGCCCCGGCACAGCGCGGCGTTCCACGACTCGGCGTCGTGCACGAGATGGGGGAGCAGCCAGGGCAGGGAGGTGCCGATGAGGAGGTGGTCGTAGGGGACGGCCGACTCCCCGGGGGCGAGCGTGGCGGAGGGGGAGGAGACAGAGGAGGGCGGCGACAGGGACTCGGGAGCGGTCGCGGCCCGGCTCGTGGTCGTCGGGGCCGGGGTGCGGCCCTCCAGTACCTGCTCGCGCAGCCAGGCGGCCTCCGCCGGGTCGAGCATCGAGCGGTTCTGTTCGTCGAGGACGCGGGCCGCCCGGGTGTCGACCATCAGGAGCCGTACGCGGCCGAAGTCGCGGCGGTAGCTCCAGCGGACGGAGGCGGGGTCGTGGTCGGCGCCGGCGGCGAAGGCGCGCAGCGCGTCCGTGCCGTCGGGGGTGGCGCGGACGGCCGCGTACAGCGGGTCCTCGGCGAGCCGGTCGGGCGGAAGGTTGCCGAGGTGCTGGTGGACCCAGTACGACATCAGGCCGCTCAGCAGGCGCTCGCGCCACCAGGGCGTGGTCCGCATGTCGGCGAGCCAGGCGGCGCTGGTGTTCCAGTCGTCTATGACGTCGTGGTCGTCGAAGATCATGCAGCTGGGCACGGTGGAGAGCAGCCAGCGGACCTCGGGGTCGAGCCACGATTCGTAGTAGAGGTGCGTGTACTCCTCGTAGTCGGCCACTTCCGGGCCCGGCGGTTCCCTGAGGTCGCGGCGGGCCTCCAGCCAGCGGCGCGTGGGCCCGGACACCTCGTCCGCGTACACCTGGTCACCCAACAGCACCAGTACGTCGGGGCGTTCGCCGTCCGGGTCCGCGGCGATACGGGCCGCGAGGGTGTCCAGGGCGTCGGGGCCCACCGGGTCCTTCTCGCCGTCGGCCGGCGCGGCCCAGCGGCAGGAGCCGAAGGCGACCCGTACGGTCTCGTGGTCGTTCGCCGGGGTGCGGATCACCGAGGGCGGGAAGCCGCCGTGCCCTCCGGGGGCGTGCGCGTCGGGCAGCGGCCAGACGGTCGCCCCGTCGAGCAGCACCTCGTACGGGCTGGTCGTGCCCGGTGCGAGTCCGGTCACCGGGACCAGCGCGTAGTGATGGCCCGCGACCTGGAAGGTGCGGGCCTCGCCGCCGGCGCCGTCCGGGCAGCGGACCTCGGCGGTGCACGGACGGCTCGCCTCGACCCAGACGGTCGCGGACGAGCCGTCGACATACCTCAGCAGCGGTCCCAGGCGCAGCCTCGCCACGTGATCACTCTCCTCCGTCGCCCCGTACGGTACGGAACGACGGAGGTGAGCGGGGAGGTTCCGTGCATGGTGCAGTTGATCAGCGGTCGTTTCGGCCGTCGTTTCGGCCGTCGTTTCAGCGGCCGCTTCGGCGGGCGCTTCAGCAGCCGCTGAGGACCGAGCTGAGCTTGGTCTTCTCCGCGGAGTCGACGGACAGGTCGTAGTAGTACTTCACCTGGACCCAGGCGCGTACGTACGTGCAGGCGTAGGCGGTACGGGACGGCATCCACTCGGCCGGGTCCTGGTCGCTCTTCGACTGGTTCACGTTGTCCGTGACGGCGATGAGCTGCGGGCGGGTCAGGTCGTTGGCGAACTGCTGGCGCTTGGCCGAGGTCCAGCCGTCGGCGCCGGAGTCCCAGGCCTCGGCCAGCGGGACCAGGTGGTCGATGTCGAGGTCGGAGGCGGCGGTCCAGGTGGCGCCGTCGTAGACGGAGTACCAACTGCCGCTGGTGGCCGCGCAGGCGGAGTCCTGGACGACGTTCGAGCCGTCGCGCTTCAGGACCGTCTCACGGGTGTTGCATGAGCCACTGATGGTGATCCAGTGGTTGAACAGATCGCGGCTGTAGCCGGTGCGGTCCTCGGTCGCCACGGTGAGCGAGGCGAGGTAGGTGCGGGCGGTGGCGGCGCTGACGGGGGTGGGCAGCGCGGCGGAGGCGGTCGGACCGTTGAAAAGCCCGACCATGGCTATCAAACCGGCGAAGGCGGCCACTAGACTGAGCCGTCGACGCGCGTAGATCTTAGGCATGCGAACTCCCTTGATGTGGGGGGAAGTTGACCTGCGGGCGAATGAATGCTTGCGGTACCTGGTTTCCGGGAGATGTGCGTCACGTGAGAAGTTAATGACGTGGGCATGACATAACAAGGAGTGGGGCGGGACTTTCGGGTCCGCTTGGACGGGCGGGCCTTCGCGTGTCCAAGCGCCCAAACGGATCCCTCGCAGGTGTAGCGGGATCGCCTCTTTGTTTTGTACCGTGGAGGAACAAAGTGGCTCCCGCCCGTTTTCCCTGACCGGCGGGCGGGGCCGCCTTGTTCCCGGGGCCACGCATGGGCCCCTCATTCACGCCTTGGAGCATGCCGATGACGGCCACGACCGTGCTGACCGCCCGTGCCCTGTTGCTGGACATGGACGGCACCCTCGTCAACTCGGATGCCGTCGTCGAGCGCATCTGGCGCCGCTGGGCCGACCGGCACGGGCTCGACGCGGACGAGGTCATGAAGGTCGTCCACGGGCGGCAGGGGTACGCGTCGATGGCCGTGCTGCTGCCGAGCCGGCCCATGGAGCAGAACTACGCCGACAACGCGCGGATGCTCGCCGAGGAGACCGCCGACATGGACGGCGTCGTCGCGATTCCCGGGGCCGCGGAGTTCCTGGCCTCGCTGCACGGGCTGCCGCACGCGCTCGTGACCTCCGCGGATGTGGCGCTGTCCACCGCGCGGATGACGGCGGCGGGGCTGGAGCTGCCCGAGGTGCGGGTCACCGCCGAGTCCGTGGGGGCGAGTAAGCCGGACCCCGAGGGGTTCCTGAAGGGGGCGGCCGAGTTGGGGATCGCGCCCGAGGACTGTGTGGTGTTCGAGGACTCCGGGGCCGGGATCGCGGCGGGGCGCTCCGCGGGGATGCGGGTTGTCGGGGTCGGGCCCCGGGCCGCCTTTCACCGGCCGGATGTGGTGGTGCGGGATCTTCGGCGGGTGCGGGTTGAGGACTTGGGGGGCGGGGCGGTTCGGCTGCACGTGGGGTGACGTGGGTGACGTCGGCTGCTCGTGGGGTGACGTAGGTGCCGTCGGCTGCTCGTCGGGTGACTTGGGTGGCCGGAGTCGGCTGTGCCGCGTGCCGTCGGCCTGGTGTCGTGGCCTCCGGCCGTGTGCCGGACGCCGTGTTTCGTCTGCCCGTGGCCTCGGGGCCCCGGAGGCCCCATGCCCCGGAGGCCCCGTGGCCCCGCGGTTCTGCGGCCCTGCGGGCCGTGACTACGGCTCCGCCGTCTCCGACTCCAGGCGTCTGCGGGTCTCCTTGCCGTATACGCCCGCTTCCTCGCTGATGTTCCGGGTCACCTGGAAATTGCGTACCGAGGTCTCCGTCCGGGTGTCGTAGTCGCCGGTGGCGTTTCCCGCGTAGAGGCCCGACTGGCTCAGGCGCTGCTGTAGTTCGGTGACCTCCGGTCCCTCGTCGCCGGGGCGCAGTACCAGGGGTTCGGCCCTCTCCGGCGGAGTGCTGGGGGTGGGGCGCGTCGAACTGCTGGAGCTGGTGGCGGACGGGGAGCGCGTCGTGGTGGCCGGGCGGGACGGGGCGGCGGACGGGACGGTCGGCTCCGGTGCCACCGGTGTGGCGCTCGCGCTGCTCGACGGGGACGGCGAGGCCGACGGTGACGGTGAGGGCGACCCGGATTCAGACGCCGACGTCGAGGGCTCCGGCGCCGGCACGTCCGGCACGCTCGCGCGTATGTCGTCCGGGGCGGCGCTCTCCCGCGACGGCGTCTCGTACGAGAACAGCCCGCCCGCGAAGCCCCCTGCCGCCAGCACCACGGCGGTGGCCCCGGCCGCGATGAGCGCGAAGCGGCGCCGTCGGCTGCTGGTTTTCGCGGGCTCCTCCGCGAAGAGGGCCGGGTCCGGCTCCTCGAAGAGCCGGAGGACGGCGGTGTCCGGCGGCGGCGTCGCCGAGGACGCCGAGGACAGCGGCGACAACTGCGGCAGCGGGACGGTGAGGGCTGTGTCGACGGGCGTCTCGGGAGTACGGGGCGCTCCGAGCGGGGTGGGCGTCGTGGTCGGGAGATGTGCGCGGGGTGCTGTGGGCGGGCTGGGTTGGTCCGCGGGGCTGGAAGCGCCGTGGGGCCGGCGCTGGTTGGTGGGCGCGGTTGTCCTGTGGGGCGTGGGGTCGGCTGCGGCGTCGGCGGCTTGGTGGGGCCTGGGCCGGTTGGTGGGCGCGGCTGTCCCGTAGGGCCTGGGTTCGGCCGTGGTGTTGGCGGCTTGGTGGGGCCTGGGCCGGTTGGTGGGCGCGGCTGTCCCGTAGGGCCCGGGTTCGGCCGTGGGGTCGGCGGCTTGGTGGGACCCAGGCTGGTTGGTGGGCGCGGCTGTCCCGTAGGCCCCGCGGTTGGCTGCGGCGTCGGCGGGTTCGTAGGGCCCGGGTTGGTCTGTGGGTGTGGCCGTTCCGTAAGTGCCGGGTTCGGCTGGGGTGTTGGCGGCTTGGTGGGGCCCAGGCTGGTTGGTGGGCGCGGCTGTTCCGTAGGACCCGAGGTCGGCCGCGGTGCCGGCAGCGTCGTAGGGCTTGAGTCGGTCTGTGGGCGTGGCTGCCCCGTGGGGCGTGGGTTCGGCGGCTTGGTGGGGCCTGGGCTGGTTCGTGGGAGCGGGTGTCCCGTAGGGCCTGGGTTCGGCTGGGGTGTTGGCGGCTTGGTGGGGCCCAGGCTGGTTGGTGGGCGCGGCTGTTCCGTAGGCCCCGCGGTTGGCTGCGGCGTCGGCGGCTTCGTAGGGCCCGGGCTGGTTTGCGGGTACGGCCGTTCCGTGGGGCCCGGGTTCGGCCGCGGTGCCAGCGGCCTGGTGGGGCCTGGGCCGGTTCGTGGTCCCGGAGGTTCTGTTGGGTCCGGGGTCGGCTGCGGTGCCGGCAGCTTCGTAGGGGCCGGACTGGTTTTCGGGTACGGCTGTTCCGTAGGCCTCGGGATCGGCCGCGGTGTCGGATGCTTGATGGGGCCCCGACTGGTCTGTGGGTACGGCCGTCCCGTGGAGCCCGGGGTCGGCCGCGGTGCTGGCAGCTTCGTAGGGCCCGGGCTGGTCTGTGGGCGCGGCCGTCCCGTAGGGCCCGGGGTCGGACGCGGTGTCGGTGGCTTGGTGTGGGGGCGGGTCGGCTAAATCGACGTACGGCCGTATTCGTAGCGGATCGAAATCCGCGGCCGCGGCCGCCTCCGCGGAGCGGGTCTCCAGGAGTGCGTCTGCCGCCCGGCGGGCGCAGCCGCACGTCGGCGAACCCCCCGACTCCCGGGGTGCTCCGCATTCCGGGCAGACGTGCCCACTTCGGTCGCTCACGTGTGAATCCCTCCCCGTACGAACTCCAGCGATTATGCAGACCCCCTCCACACAATCTCCCGGTTACCCCCGGAATCCCGGGTTCCTCACAGGATTCAACAGGCCATAACCGGTCACACCGACCAGGATGGACCCAGCATGGAAGAGGAACGGGACCCTGGCGGCGGGAGGTCTTCATGGCCGAGGACGCGCACGGCACGAACGCACGGAAGACGGCTCGCGGCGCCAGGGACCACTCACGCGGCGCCACCGCCGGTCAGGAGCACGTGAAGGGCGGCGTCCTCGTCTCGATCGGCGCCCTGCTGCTCGGCATGCTGCTCGCCGCCCTGGACCAGACGATCGTGTCGACCGCGCTGCCGACCATCGTCAGCGACCTCGGTGGCATGGACCACCTGTCGTGGGTCGTCACGGCGTATCTGCTCGCCTCCACGGCCGCCACACCGCTCTGGGGCAAGCTCGGTGACCAGTACGGACGCAAGAAGCTGTTCCAGACGGCCATCGTGATCTTCCTCATCGGCTCCGCGCTCTGCGGTATGGCGCAGAACATGCCCCAGCTGATCGGTTTCCGCGCCCTCCAAGGGCTCGGCGGCGGCGGACTCATGGTGCTGTCGATGGCGATCGTCGGCGACCTCGTCCCACCGCGTGAACGCGGCAAGTACCAGGGCCTGTTCGGGGCCGTGTTCGGCGCCACCAGCGTCCTCGGCCCGCTGCTCGGCGGCCTGTTCACCGAGCACCTGAGCTGGCGCTGGGTCTTCTACGTCAACCTCCCCGTCGGCGTGGTCGCGCTCGCCGTCATCGCCGCCGTCCTGCGCATCCCGGTCCGCTCCCAGAAGCACACGATCGACTACCTCGGTACGTTCCTGATCGCGTCCGTCGCCACCTGCCTCGTCCTCGTCGCCTCGCTCGGCGGCAGCACCTGGGGCTGGGGCTCGCCGCAGATCATCGGCCTCGCGGTGCTGGGCGTCGCCCTGGCCGTGGTCTTCGTGGGCGTCGAACGCCGGGCCGCCGAACCCGTACTGCCCCTGAAGCTGTTCGGGATCCGCACCTTCACCCTCTCCGCCGTGATCAGCTTCATCGTCGGCTTCGCGATGTTCGGCGCGATGACGTATCTCCCGACGTTCCTCCAGGTCGTCCAGGGTGTCTCGCCGACCATGTCGGGCGTGCACATGCTGCCGATGGTGGCCGGACTGCTGCTTTCGTCGACCGTCTCCGGACAGATCGTCAGCCGTACGGGCCGCTGGAAGGTGTTCCCGATCGCGGGCACGGGGGTCACGGCTCTCGGGTTGCTGCTGCTCCACCAACTCGACGTGGACAGCCCGACGTTCGAGATGAGCGCGTACTTCCTGGTGTTCGGACTCGGTCTCGGCCTGGTCATGCAGGTCCTCGTCCTGATCGTGCAGAACGCCGTCTCGTACGAGGATCTCGGCGTCGCGACCTCCGGCGCCACCTTCTTCCGCTCCATCGGGGCCTCGTTCGGCGTGGCCATCTTCGGCACGCTCTTCGCGAGCCGCCTCGGCGACAAACTGACCGACGCGCTCAGTGGACAGCAGCTCCCGCCGAACCTCGGCACGGACGCGCTGAAGTCCGACCCGAAGATCATCTCCGAGCTTCCGGTCGCGCTGCGGCCGCCCGTCATCGAGGCGTACGCCACCTCCATCACGGACGTCTTCCTGTACGCGGCTCCGGTCGCCCTCGCCGGCTTCGTACTGGCCTGGTTCCTGCGCGAGGACAAGCTGCGGGGCTCGGTGACCGCGCCCGACGTCACACAGACGCTGGCCAGCAATCCCGTGGAACGCTCCTCGCACGACGAGGTGTGCCGCGCGCTGTCCGTGCTCGGCACGCGGGCCGGGCGGCGCGAGATCTACGAGAAGATCACCGCCCGCGCCGGGTACGACCTGCTGCCCGCCGCGAGCTGGCTCCTGCTGCGCATCAGGCGCTACGGCTGGGCCGAGCCCGGCGTTCTCGCCGAACACAGCGTCGTACCCCTGCACGTCATCATCGCGGCCGCCCGCCAGGTCGAGGAGCGCCGCCTGGCCGTACGCGAGGGCCTCGACCTCGTCCTCACCGACCAGGGCCGCGAGGTCGCCGAGAAGCTCGCCACGGCCCGCGAGGAGTCCCTGGCCGAGCTGCTCGGCGACTGGTGGGGCCCGGACCGGCCCACCGACCTCGTCCAGCTCATCAAGGAGCTGAACGCCGAGATGTGCGGCTCCGACGCGGAGCGGCCCCAGAACGGGACGCCACCGAGGGCGTACGGGAGCGCCGGTTAGCCAGGCGCGAGTCAGTTGGCCCCGGCCAGACAGACAGGCGGTCGGTCAGGCGGTCGGCATCCGGACGCCTGAGTCGCCTCCGTCGACCAGCCGCTTGGCGAACCAGTGCTCCGCGTACGGGCCGTCGTTGTACGCCTCGGTCTCCGCGTAACCGTGCCGCGCGTACAGCGCTCGCGCCTCCAGCAGGTCGCCGCGGGTGTCCAGGACCAGCCGCTCGGCGCCGAGGGCCCGGGCCGCCGACTCGGCCGCCGGGAGCAGGACGGCACCGCCGCCCCTGCCGCGCAGGTCCTCGCGTACGAAGACCCGCTTGAGCTCGCCCGTGGTCGCGTCGCGCAGCCGCACGCCCGCCATGCCGCCCGGTTCGCCGTCGTACCGGGCGATCAGCAGCACCCCGGCGGGCGGGGCGAACTCGGCCCCGGTGTCGGTCGCGATCTCGCGTTCCAGCTCGGCGGGGTCGGTGTCGTGCCCGCGGTGGAGCCGGTACCAGCGGTCGCTGACCTCCGTGTAGTACGCGCGCCAGAGCGCGGCCGCCGCGGGGGAGTCGAAGGGCTCGGGGGCGACGGTCCAGGGCGTCGGCGTGCGGGTGTTCATGAAGGGCATTGTCACGAGGTTCCGTACGCCGTCGGCAAGTCGATTACGAGGGAGTGACGAGGGAGCGGTCCGTAGGAGTGCGCCCCCGGTGATGCGGCCGGCGCCGTTTGGACGGCGTCGTGCGGGCAACCCGGCCGGTGAAACGGCCCACTGGGCCCACAACCCGGAAGGCATTCCATGTCCACAGGCGTGATCATCGTTCTGATCGTGGTCGCGGTGCTCATCATCGGTGCCGTGATCGCCAGGTTCGTGATGGCCCGCGGGACGGGCGGCGGGCGGGGCCTGAAGCGGCGCTTCGGGCCCGAGTACGACCGGACGGTCGCCCGGCACGACGGCGACACCAAGGCCGCCGAGCGCGAGCTCACGGACCGTGTGAAGCAGCACGGGACGCTGCGCAGGCAGCCGCTGGAGCCCGCGGCGCGGGAGCAGTACGCGGCCCGCTGGGCGGCGGCCCAGGAACGGTTCGTCGACTCGCCGCGCGAGGCCGTGGCCGAGGCGGACCAGATCCTCGGCGAGCTGGCCCGCACGCGCGGCTTCCCGGACGGCGGGCGTTACGACGAGCAGCTCGCCGCGCTCTCCGTGCACCACCCGCACCATGTCCAGGGCTACCGGCGCATCCACCGTGCCGCGCACGCGCCGACGACCGGCGGCGACGGGAACCACGCGGGTACGGAGGAGCTCCGGGAGGCCATGATCGAGGCCCGCGCGCTCTTCGACGACCTCGTGACCCCCGGGCGCGAGGACCGCGAGGGCGTCACCCGGCGCGAAGAGCCCGAGGCCGACCGAACCACCCGAACCGACGGCTCCCGCGGCCGAACGCACTCGCCGTGGGCGCTCACCAGGCGTCACCACGCGAAGGGGAGTTGAGACAGATGCCGGACAACACGGCCGGGCTGCCGCCGGAGCGGCGCGCACGCGAACGTGAACGCGAAGCGGCGACGGGCATGACGACGGGCGCCGAGGGCGGCACGGCTCGCGGGGGCGCGGGTCTGCAGGAGGGCACGCGGTCCCGTGAAGGCGGCGGCCCCACCACCGGCGGCCCCACCACCGGCGGTCCGGCCACCGGCGGTCCGGCCACCGGTGGAGCGGCCGGGCGCGAAGGCATGGCAGGCATGGCCGGTGACACGGGACCGGCGGGACGCGAGGGGACACAGGCTCCCGAAGGTGTCGCGGCCCGGGCCGGTACGGGTGGCCGGGACGCGGCGGACCGGGCGGGCGGCGCCGGCTCCGGCGGGCGGCTGCTGTCGCACAACGACGGAGACAAGTGGACCCTCCAACTGCAGCACGCGGTCGCCGGCTTCGTCGACGCGCCGCGGGACTCGGTGGAGGAGGCCGACAAGGTGCTCCAGGAGGTCACGTCGCGGTTCACCGACGCCGTCACCGAGCGGCGCCGCACCCTGCGGACGTCCTGGCAGACCGCAGGCGAGGACAAGAACGACACCGAGCAGCTCCGGCTGGTCCTGCGGGACTACCGGGAACTGGCGGAGCGACTGCTGCGGCTGTGAACTCGCTCGGCTGTGAACTCGCTCGGCCCGTAGGCGGTTTGTGCGGTGAGGCTGTGCAGTGAGGCCCTGTCCCGGGCCATGTGCCGGGACAGGGCCTCACCCGTTTCGTCGGCGGGCGTCGTCAGTGGACATCGTCAGTGGGCGCGGCGCTCGTGCCACTCGCGGACGATGTCCTCCACGTCGTACGGCTTGAGACCGAGCGGCGGGCCGGGCGGCGGCTTGAACATCATCTCGCGGATCTTCGCGTTGATCTCCGTGACGATCTGCCGCACCACGCGCTCCGAGGGCGCCTCGGCGGCTCGCGCCAGCGCGTCCTCGGCCTCCTTGCGCAGGGCGAGGGTGGGCGGCAGCACGGACATGCCCTCACGGGCCATCTTCTGCTTGATCCACCACAGTTCGTCGTACGACGTGTCGGAAAGGCTCGGCAACGGCTTGCCCGCGCCCGGGAGTTCGGCGAACTCCCCACGGGCTTCCGCCTCGCGGATCTGTTTGTCTATCCAGGACTCGAAGCTGACACCGGGAGGTTTGCGCTCGGTCATGTGTCCATTGTGCCGGACGGTACGTGACACTGCCGGGCGGTATGCGACAGCGCGGGACGGTGTGCGGCCTGGCGACTTATCATTCGGCGGCGATACCTGGTCGGGGCCTCAACAGCGCTCCGACGCGGGACAATTGGAAACGCGGGAACGCGCGGGAACGAAGGAGCGCACGTGCTCGAACTCACCATGGCCTCGGTGTCCGGGACGGACGCCGGCGCGACGGCCGGAATGCAGATGGCCGACGCGCCGAGCGAGCCGGGCGCCATGCTGCGAGTGGGGCGGGACCGGAATGTGTGCCGTCTCGCGACGCCCGACGACTGGCTGTTCGTCTCACGGGTGCACCTGGAGTTCCTGTGCGGGCCCGAAGGGGCCTGGCAGGTGACCTGGCTGCGCGGCTCGCACGACGACCCTTCGTCCGAGGTGCGGTTCACGCTGGTCGGCGCGGCGGCCCCGCAGACCCTGCCGTACGGGGGGACGGCGAAGCTGCCCCTGGGCGGTTCCGGTGAACTGATCATCCAGGACCGCACGGGGCCGCGGAGCGTGAACGTGGGGTTCTACCACGAGGTGTGAGCCGTACGGGTCCGAGGGCTCACGGAAGTACGCGGGCCAGTGCGAACCCGTCGTAGCCCTTCACGCCCACCGTCTGGATCGCCGTGGCGGTCACCTTGGGGTGCGCGGCGAAGAGTTCGAGGGCCGCGCGCGTGCCTCGGATGCTCGGGTCGTCGGTGGTGGCGTCGGTGACGCCGCCACCGCGGACGACGTTGTCGAGGATGATCAGGCTGCCGGGGCGGGTGAGTTTGAGGGCCCATTCCACGTAGTGCGGGTTGTTCACCTTGTCCGCGTCGATGAAGACCAGGTCGAACGGAGCGGGCTGCTCGTCGGCCAGCTTCGGCAGGGACTCCAGGGCCGGGCCCACCCGGACCTCGGTGATCTTGTCCAGGCCGGCGCGGGCGAGGTTGCGGCGGGCCACCTCGGCGTGCCGTTCGCTGTACTCCAGGGTGATCAGCCGGCCGTCCTGCGGCAGGGCGCGGGCCAGCCAGATGGTGCTGTAACCGCCGAGGGTGCCGATCTCCAGGATGCGGGTCGCGCCCTGGATCACGGCGAGCAGGTGGAGCAGCTTGCCCTGGTTCGGGGCGACGTTGATGTGCGGCAGCCCGGCGGCGTCGCTGTCGCGCAACGCCTCGGTCAGTGCGGCGTCCGGCGGGGCGAGGAGGTCGGTGAAATAGTCGTCCACGTCGTGCCAGAGCTGCGGCTCGGTCATGCGGTATACCTTTCGCCTGGCTAGTTAGATGCGCTAACTAGTTCCGTTGTCGAATATAGCCGGTTACAGGTGGTTGGGTGGGTGTATCCGGCCCACAGTGGAACCACATCGGCCTGACAACACCTCCATCCGGACAAAAGGCTGAAGGACGTCAGGTGAAGAGGGGGTTGCCTGCGTCTCACGTCGGGGGTAGTGCGAGCCTCTTAGGGTTCAAACAGGAAACAGACGCACGAGACCCACTGGGACACAGGGGGCGAACGGGGCGGGAGGGCCGACGGCGCGTGGCGAATGTGGAGCACGGTGGACGACCAGGGGATGCCTTCGGGGCGGCGGCGCCCGGGACGGCGAAGGCACGGCTGGGAGTGGTCCGCGCGGGCCTCTGGCTGGTCGCCGCCGTCCTGGCGGTACGGCAGGTCGCCGTCGTTCTGAGTACCCCCAAGGGGGAGCGGCTGACGGACCTGGAGACCTGGGTCGGCCCGAACGGCGTGCTGCATGTGAACGGGTCGCTGTACGACTCGACGCGCTTCACGGGCACCCCGTTCGGCGGACTCGTCCTCAAACCCCTCACCCGGGCGGCCGAACAGGCCCTCGGCTGGGGCTGGACCTTCGGCACGCTGCTGCTGGTGGTCGCCCTCGGCCTGGTCGCCGCACGCGCCCTGCCGCAGCCCGTGAGCCGCCGTACGGCCCTACTCGCGGCCCCCGTCGCGATCAGCCTGCTGATGCTGTCGCTGCCCGTGCGCAACACGCTGTACCTCGGCCAGACCAGCATCATCCCCGTGCTGCTGGTGCTCCTCGGCTGCTTCGCCGTGCGCGGGGAGCGGGCGAGCGGCGTACTGATCGGGCTCGCGGCGGCCCTGCAGCCCACCGTGCTCCTCTTCGCGCCGCTCCTGTGGTTCACCGGCCGGCGCCGGGCCGCCGTCTCCACCGGGATCACCTTCGCCGCCTGCACCGCGCTCGCGTGGGCGGCGATGGCGGACGACTCGTACACGTACTGGGTGCACCACCTGGCCGGCGTCGGGCTCGGCAGACCCGCCGACGACCTCACCAACCAGTCCCTGCACGGCGCGCTGCTGCGGCTCGGCCTCGAAGGACCGCTGGAGATCGCGCTCTTCCTGGCGCTGGGCGCGGCCGTCGCCGTCCTCGGCCTGCGCCGCGCCGTGCGCTACGCCCGCGACGGACAGCTGCTGCTCGCCGTCGCGATCACCGGCTGCGTCGCGGTCGCCGTCTCGCCCACCACCTGGCAGCACCAGCTGCTGTGGGTGCTGCTCGCGCTGGTCGGCCGGGTCGGCAAGAAGGCCGGCGACCGGTACGTATGGCCCGTCGCCGTCATCCTGGTGATGACCCTGCCGGCGAAGATGATGCTGCCGAACATGGCGGCGCTCTACCCGCTGCGCGACAACGTCGTCCTGCTCGCCGCCCTCGCCGCCGCGACCGCCGTCCCGTTCCTGTCCCGTACGTCGGAGTACTACCGGTCGCCCATCCCGACGCGGTACGCCGAGCCGGTGCCCACCCGCTGGAAGCACGTCCCGCTGCTCCCGTTCCTGCGCCGGGTCCTCACCCGCCCGAACCTGCTGCTCGAACTGCTGCTGATCCGGGTCGGCTACTCCGCGTACCAGCAGGTCAGGCTCGCCGCGACCGGCGGCAGCAACACCGAGGGCCGGGCCACCGCCGAGAAGCACGGCGACCAGATCTACTCGATCGAGCAGTTCTTCCACATCGACATCGAGCGCTGGGCCAACCACGCGGTGGTGAAGGCCGGCTGGCTGCAGGACTTCTTCGACTTCTACTACACGTCGTTCCACTTCGTCGTCCCGCTGACCGTCCTCGGCGTGCTCTACGCCCGCCGCCCCGCCGACTACCGCTGGGCCCGTGCGGCGCTCGGCTTCGCCACGCTGCTCGCGCTGGTCGGCTTCTGGCTCTACCCGCTGGCTCCGCCGCGCCTGATGCCGGGCCTCGGCTTCATCGACACCGTGCACGGCGTTCAGGACTTCTCCAAGCCGGACTACGGAACGCTGACCGCGCTGACGA
This sequence comes from Streptomyces sp. NPDC050704, assembly GCF_040654355.1. NCBI lineage: Bacteria > Bacillati > Actinomycetota > Actinomycetes > Kitasatosporales > Streptomycetaceae > Streptomyces > Streptomyces sp. NPDC050704. The sequence continues at coordinate 64,694 of NZ_JBFAHW010000002.1, forward strand.
ACCAGTACGCGGCGATGCCGTCGCTGCACTTCGGCTGGTCCCTGTGGTGCGGGCTCGTCATCGCGATCCTCGCCCCGAAGTGGTGGATGAAGGTCCTGGGGCTGCTGCACCCGCTGTTCACGGTCTCGGCGATCGTCGCGACCGCCAACCACTGGGTGCTGGACGCGGCGGGCGGCGCGGCCGTCGTCGGCGCGGGTTTCGCGCTGACCTACCTGTTGCAGGGACCGCGACCCAGGCCACTCGCGAAACCGGCCGAAGCTGAAGCAGAAGCAGAAGCAGAAGCAGAAGTCGAAGCAGAAGCCGTAGCCCAAGCCGCAACCGGGACCGATCCCGAGACCGATCTCGATTCCGATTCCGATCCCGAAGCCAAGGTCAGCAGCGCGGAGACGGCCCAGGCGAAGGACCGTACCCCGAGCTGATCCGGTACTCGCCCGGCTCGGTCACCGTCAGCCGCGTGAACTCGCCCTGCTTCTCCAGGCAGCCGCCCTCGGCGTACAGCCAGGGCGAGAAGGCGACGCGCACGGTCACCGAGCCGGCCCGCGGGACCCGGACGATCACCTCGGCGCTGTCGGCATGGGTGACGGCGGCGGGCGGCGACACCAGCGGCACCGCGTCGCGCACCCGGTACACCCGCCAGTTCGCGTCCCGCCACACCGGCTCCAGCCACGCGGGCGCGCTCCTGACCAGGCGTGCCTCGTCTTCCGCGAACCCGTCCGGCTTCCCCGAGGGCAGTACGACGAAGCCGACCGCCCACCGGTCGAGCCAGGCCCGGTAGGTCGTCTCCGAGAACGTCCCGTCGTAGAAGAGCCGGCCCCGCTCCATGTCCAGCTGCCGGTTCCAGCCGCGGGCCAGGTTCACGTGCGGGGCCAGCGCGGTGGCCTCGCGGTGGTTGCGGGCCGGCACCACCTCGACCCGGGCGCGGTCGGCGTCGAGCCGGTCCAGCGCGCGTACGACACTGGCCGTGTCGGCGGCCCAGGCCGGTACCGCCGTCGACACCTCCAGGTCGTCGATCGTCTTCTTGCCCACCCACCCCACCGAGAAGACCAACGCCATGGTCAGAGCCACCCGTCTGTGCCGCGAGCGGCCCGGCACCGCGAGCAGCGCCGCCAGCAGCGCGGCGGGTGCGAAGAGCTCCGCGAGCCGTTCGACGTTCGTGCCCACCGGTGACGGGATCAGATACGTGAGGACCGTGCCGGCCGCGTACACGACGGCGCCCCACCGCAGCACCCGCCAGCCGCGCGGCGCGAGGGTCAGCACGACGACACCGATCAGGACCGGCGGCCAGATCCGGGCCGCGGGCATCAGCTGCTCGCCGGTGAACGGGAACAGCAGTGTCGTCACCCCCACCACCACGAACGGCGGCACGATGAGCGTGGCCGCCCGCGCCCGGTCCCGTACGAGGGCGTAACCCGCGCCCGCGACGACCAGGAACAGCCCTGCCACCGGGCTCGCCATGGCCGCGAGCGCCGCGTACGCCACCGCCAGCGGCAGGCGCCTCTCCCGCGTCAGCAGTACGCAGGCCGCGAGCCCGAGGGCGACGCCGAGCGCGAAGGTGGTACGCCCCGACGCGACGTTGCACCACAGCGCGAGCGAGGCGAGCAGCGCCGGGCCCAGCGGGCGGCGGATCCCGGTGCGGACGATGAGGACCGAGGCCAGCCAGGCGGCGAGCAGCCCGGCGGCGACCGTGACCGTGCGCACGCCGAAGGCGGCCATCAGGTAGGGCGAGATCAGGCTGTAGTTGGCGGTGTGCATTCCGCCGTACCAGAAGAGGCTGTACGCCGAACCGCCGTGCCGGGACGCGAAGTCGGCCCACGCCTCCTGGGCCGCGAGGTCCCCGCCGCCGGTGGCGAGGAACAGCCACCACACCACGTACAGCGGAGCCGTCGGGAGGGTGGCGAGGAGGGGAACGCGGTGACGCTCCCAAACCGGGCGGAGGCTCCGCTTCCGGGGTGTGGCCGCGTCCTCCCGACGGGTGAGGGACAGTTCGGCGGATACCACGGCTCGGCGTTTCCGTTCGAAGTCTTCGAGGATGTGGGTGGACTGTGCCACCTGTGAAGACGCGAAACGGGTCGGAAACGTTCACCGGACATCGAGACTTCGGGACCTCGGAGTTTCAGGCCTTCGGGTTCCTCGGATGTCGCCGGCCCGGGGGGAGGTCCCAGGGGGAGGCAGGGGCGGGCGTAGGCGGGATGCCCCTGCCTCCCGCGCACCGGGTCAACCGGCGCTGACCTGGAGTTCCTTCACGCCGTTGATCCAGGCCGAGCGCAGCCGGCGCGGGGCGCCGGTCAGCCGGAGGCCGGGCATCGCGTCGGCGACCGCGTTGAAGATGAGGTCGATCTCCAGGGTGGCCAGGGACTTGCCGAGGCAGAAGTGCGGGCCGCCGCCCCCGAAGCCGAGGTGCGGGTTGGGGTCGCGGGTGATGTCGAAGACCTCCGGGGTGTCGAAGACCGCCGGGTCGTTGTTGGCGGAGGAGTAGAAGATGCCGACGCGGTCGCCCTTCTTGATCAGCTTGTCGCCCAGTTCGGTGTCCTGGGTCGCCGTGCGCTGGAAGGAGACGACGGGTGTCGCCCAGCGGACGATCTCCTCGGCGGCGGTCGCCGGGCGCTCCCGCTTGTAGAGGTCCCACTGGTCGGGGTGGGTGAGGAAGGCGTGCATGCCGTGCGTGATGGCGTTGCGGGTCGTCTCGTTGCCGGCGACGGCCAGCATCAGTACGAAGAAGCCGAACTCGTCGGAGGCGAGGTTGCCCTCGTTCTCGGCGGCCACCAGGGTGCTGGCGATGTCCTTCGCCGGGCACTGCTTGCGGTCGGCGGACATGTTCATCGCGTAGGCGAGGATCTCGGTGGCCGCCTCCTGGCCGACCTCCTCGGTGATCGCGTACTCCGGGTCGTCGTACGCGATCATCTTGTTGGACCAGTCGAAGATCTTGGCCCGGTCGTCCTGCGGGATGCCGATCAGCTCGGCTATCGCCTGGAGGGGCAGTTCGCAGGCGACCTGCGTGACGAAGTCGAAGGAACCGCCGGGGCCCGCGTCGGCGAGGGCGGTCTCGACGATCCGGCCCGCGCGGCCGCGCAGGTTCTCCTCCAGGGCGCGGATGGCGCGCGGGGTGAAGCCGCGCTGGACGATCTGGCGGACCCGGGTGTGCTCGGGCGGGTCCATGTTGAGCAGGATCAGCCGCTGGGCGTCGATCGAGTCGCGCTCGATGTGCTCGTTGAAGCGGATGATCGCGGTGTTGAGGGTGGAGGAGTACAACTCGGGGTGCGTGGACACGTACTTGACGTCGGCGTGCCGCGTGACGGCCCAGTAGCCCTCGTCCTCGAAGCCGGCGAGATTGGGCGGCTGGGGGATCCAGCGGACCGGTTCGGCCTGGCGCAGCTCGGCGAACTCCGGGAGAGGTACGCGGTGGTGCAGCAGATCGGGGTCGGTGAAATCGAACCCGTCGGGCAGCGCTGGACAGGGCATCGGCAACTCCAGGTCTCGCAGCCAGGTCTCGCACCTGTTTTCTGACGGTCCATCAGAACCGGGAATTGCCGTGAAGGTAGTAACGGGTTCTAGAACTAGCAAGGGGTGCGGCAGGTCGAATTGCGTGCGGGATTCGTGCAGATCGCGACTTCGGGCGCTGCAAGACCCTTGCGGTGATGGAGGGCACGTCAGCAGACTGCTGGGAGAACTAGAACGCGTACTAGTTCTGCGTGGCGGGTGGGCCGGGACGCCCGCGCCGCGCGGGTGACCCGAGAAGAGGAACTCCCATGGCCGCGGAACCCGTGATCGTCGAAGCCGTACGCACCCCCATCGGCAAGCGCGGCGGCGCGCTCGCCAACCTGCACCCCGCCTACCTGCTGGGCGAGACCTACCGAGAACTCCTGGGCCGCACCGGTATCCACGCCGACTGCGTCGAGCAGATCGTCGGCGGCACGGTGACCCACGCCGGCGAGCAGTCCATGAACCCCGCGCGCACGGCCTGGCTCACCATGGGCCTGCCGTACGAGACGGCCGCGACGACCGTGGACTGCCAGTGCGGTTCCTCGCAGCAGGCCTCGCACATGGTCGCCAACATGGTCGCGGCGGGAGTGATCGATGTCGGGATCAGCTGCGGCATCGAGGCGATGTCACGCGTGCCGCTGGGCTCCGGGTCCAAGCACGGGCCCGGGAAGCCGTTCCCCGACGAGTGGAACGTGGACCTTCCCAACCAGTTCGAGGCGGCGGAGCGGATCGCCCGGCACCGGGGTCTGACGCGCGAGAACGTCGACTCGCTCGGCCTCATCTCCCAGGAACGGGCGGCCGTCGCCTGGTCCGAGGAGCGCTTCAAGCGTGAGACGTTCGCCGTGCAGGTGCCGACCACGGAGGACGAGCAGCGCGCCGGGCAGGGCATGTGGCGGCTCGTGGACCGGGACGAGGGGTTGCGCGACACGTCGATGGAGGCGCTGGCCCGGCTGAAGCCGGTGATGCCGACGGCGGTGCATACGGCGGGCAACTCGTCGCAGATCTCCGACGGGGCGTCGGCCATCATGTGGGCGTCGAAACGGATGGCCCGGGCGCTGAAGCTCCGCCCCCGAGCCCGGATCGTCGCCCAGGCGCTGGTCGGCTCGGACCCCCACTTCCACCTGGACGGGCCGATCGACGCGACGAAGGCCGTGCTGGGCAAGGCCGGCATGTCCCTGAAGGACATCGACCTCGTCGAGATCAACGAGGCGTTCGCGTCAGTGGTGTTGAGCTGGGCGCAGGTCTTCGAGCAGGACCTGGAGAAGGTGAACGTCAACGGGGGCGGGATCGCGCTCGGGCACCCGGTGGGGGCGACGGGGGCTCGGCTGATCACGACCGCGCTGCACGAACTGGAGCGCCGGGACAAGGAGTTCGCGCTGGTGACGATGTGCGCCGGTGGTGGGCTGGCCACCGGCACGATCATTCAGCGGCTGTAGTCCAGCCGACGAAGGTGGTGAATGCGGCGGGGTCGAAGGTGAGGATTGGCCCCGCCGGTTCTTTGGAGTCGCGTACGGCGATGGTGGCGCTGGGGGTTTCGGCGACCTCCAGGCACTCGCCGCCCTGGTCGCTGCTGTACGTCGACTTGCGCCAGGCCAGCGGGCCGAGCGGCGCGCACTCGATGCACTCGCCGCCCTGATCGCCGCTGTAGCTGGACTTACGCCACCGGGCCCCGGTCAGGATCGCGTTGCTCTCCATAGCGTTCCTCCATCGCGCGTCGGATCAGCGCCGCCGAGTCCCTGAGGGAGAGGGCGGCGGCCTGAAGATGATCGTAACGGAGCGAACAGTCCTTGACGGTGTCCGGATTGGCGGTCGGATGCCCACTGCCGTAGCCCTCGGTGTAGACGATGTCCGGATCGCTCGCGAAGCGGAAGAGTGTGAATGAGCCCGTCAGTCCCGCGTGGGCTCCGGCCGAGAACGGCAGCACTTGGACATTGATCCGGGGGTTGCCGTCGAACGACAACAGGTGGGCCAGTTGCCCGCGCATGGTCTCCGGGCCGCCGATCTCCTGATACAGCGCGGCCTCACTGATGACTGCCCACAAGATCGGCGGCTCGTTCTTCTCGAAGATGCGCTGGCGGGCCAGGCGTACGGCGGTGCGGTCGTCGAGATCGGTCTGGTTCAGCGAGCCGAGCACGGCACGCACGTACGCGCGGGTCTGGAGTAGGCCATGCACCAAGTGGGTGTGGAAGGTGCAGATCTCGACCGCCCGTGCCTCCAACTCCGCCACCTGTTGGAACCAGGCCGGGAGTTGACTGCGCATCACCAGTGTGACGAGCCGGGACAGCAGCCCTTCAGTCCCCAGCGCCGCGTCGGCCCGCTCGCTGAACTCCGGTGTCGGCAGCTTCCTGGCGGTCTCGATCTGGCCGACCAGGGAGCCGGTGTAGTTGACGATGTCGCCGAGCTGTTTCTGCGTAAGACCGGCGGCTTCCCGGTGGCGGCGCAGCTCGAACCCGTAGTAGTCGAGCGGCGATGCGCCCGGGTCGAGGACGTTGATGTGGGTCACGTACGGACCTCTCTCGCACGATGTGCAACTCGGCCCACTGCGGGACCAGTTGTATCCGTTCTGTAGCCGAGGGTAGTCATGCGAGGTCAGCCTTGTGGTGTGAACTACAACATTCCCCCCACCCTCGCGGGCCCCCGCACCACCCAGTACCGCATGCGCCTCACCGTCGGCGACCACTCGCCGCAGTACGTCCGCCGCATCGTCCGGTCGTACCTGCGCGAGTGGGAGATGGCCGAGTTGACCGACGCCGTGGAACTGGGTGTGACCGAGCTGCTCGCGAACGTCGTACGTCATGTCCCGGACCGGCGCTGTGTGTTCCTGCTGCTGAGGCAGGTGGCGGGGGTTCGGGTGGAGGTGACGGACGGGTGCCCCCGCCTTCCGTCCATTCCGGCCGAGTTGCCGCCGGAGGCGGAGGGGGGCCGCGGGCTCGTGCTGCTCGACGCGGTGGCTGACAAGTGGGGTGTCGATCCGGTGTCCGGCGGCGGGAAGTGCGTGTGGTTCGAGTGCCTCTAGTGCCGCATCAGGCAACGTTCGCCCTGGTGAGGAACCAAGCCAACACAGCCACGCCGATGGGCAACGCAACAAGGTAGCCGACGAGGCTACCGACGCCCGGATCAGCCAGCGCAGGAAAGGCCCAGTTCACTGCTGCAGCCACGAGCAGTCTCACCGTTGCCAGCGCAAGGAGAGCGGCGACAACAGCAAGCCGACGCGGCGGGCCCGCCCTGCGATACAACTCAGCCGCAGGCCCGATCGCGATCAGGCCCGTCACGAGGATGACGAGACCGGTGTCGGGCAGCCACCCGAACGGCCACCCCACCAGAGCGACCAACCCGGAGACAGCGAGGCCGACCAGTTCCAGCGCGACGGTGGCCACCACCGGGTGGTCCCACGAGGGGCGTCGGATCGAGCCGCTCCCACTGTCCTCTTCATCGGCCACGTCGTCAGAGTAGCCATCGGCAGGGCGAACGTTGCCTGATGCGGCACTAGTCAGGCCGGTCTGCGCTCAGCAGTGCCGAACCGAGCGGCGTCAGCGCATGCCGCACGGCGTTGCTCTGTCGGACGCTGGAGACCAGGCCCGCGCCGCGCAGGATGGCGGCGTGCTCGCTCGCCGAGGAGAGTGAGACCCCGGCCCGGTGCGCCAGTTCGGTGGTGGTGAGGTCGTCCCCGAGCGCCTGGAGCACCGCGGTGCGGGTGTGGCCGAGCAGCGGAGCCAGGCACTCGGCGGAGCGCGGGGCGCCATCGTCGGTCCGTGGCCGGGCCGGATAGACGAGTGTCGGCGGCAGTTCGGTGTCCGCGAGGGCGACCGGGCTGCGGGCGAAGTAGGACGGCACCAGGAGCAGCCCGCGCCCGTCCAGGTGCAGGTCGCGGTCGACCGGGTACGCGACTTCGAGCACCGGCGACCGCCATCGCATCGACGGGTCGTACGTCCGCAGCATCGCCTCCGCACCGCCGCGCCACAGCGCCTGGAGGCGCAGGGCGCGGTCGGTGTTCGCGCGGCGGCTGATGCGGGGCCAGTTGGGGCCGAGCGTCCCGTGGTGGTACATCCGCACGGAGCGGGCGAGCCGGCGTAGCGTCGCGGGTTCGCCGTCCGCCAGGGACCGGGTCCAGGACGGCAGCGGGTTGCGGCCGCCCAGGACGGTGAGCTCGGAGCGCAGCCGGGCGCGCGGCGTGGACATCAGCGCCTCCAGGCCGTGCTCCACTCCCGCCGCTCCGGCCGACGGCGTGAGGAAGTCCGGGAAGTACCCGCGCGGCGGTACGAGCGGAAGGAGCATCCCGAGCGGCCCCTGCCTGGCGCCGTGCCTTGTACGGCGGCAGGCGGCCAGGGCCGGATCGGGGCTCCTGTCCCGCAGGCGGTGCAGACTCAGGACGGTCTCCCAGAGTGGGTCGGCTCCGTCCGAGACTCGGGTTCGGACGAGGTCCGCGGCGGTGAAATGGACACGCAGCACGTTGTGATTCCCCCGATGGTCTTGAGCAGTCACCGATCCCCCGAACGGCGACATGGACGACGGTCTCGGTTGGGCGTGTCCCTGGCAAGCCGAATGCGTCCCGCTGGGACGGCGGGACGCCCAAAACCGCCCTGCCTGCTATCTTCTGCCGCTGTGGGACGGATACGGGAGCAAGCCAATGAGCGAGAGTCACCAACTGGCTGATCTTCTACAGGCGTTGAAGGAGCGAAGCGGTCGCAGTTACACCGCCCTCGCGAGCCGCACGGGCCTGAGCCGCTCTTCGGTACACCGTTACTGCCAGGGCCTGACCGTGCCTGCCAGCTTCGGCACGGTCGAGCGGATCGCGCGGGTGTGCGGGGCGGGGCAGGAAGAGCTGGACCGGCTGTACGCGGCGTGGACACGGGCGGAAGCGCAGGCGCGGGAGGCCGAGAGCGAGGCGGCGGCGGACCCGGAAGCCGCGGAACCGGCCACCAGACCGCCCGCCGCTCAAGACAGAACTCAAGACAGAACTCAAGACACCACCAGGACAACCCTGTTCGCCAGGTCAAGTCCCCGGCAGCGCTTGCGTACGCTCCTGATCGCAGTCATCGTCGCCGCTTCCGTCGTGAGCACTGTGACCTTCGACCGGCGGTCGGACCCGGGCGGCACGGGCGGTGGCGGTACTGGGAGCGCCGGTACTGCGAGCGGCGGCACAGCGGACGGGGCGTCCGGCCAGCGGATCGACGGCCCGTACTGGGCCCTGGCGCCCAAGCCGCTCGACCGCGAGTTCTTCGGTGTCACGATGAACACCAACACCGGTCTCATGCCAGGTTTCGGCGTCGGCGGTGTCCGTCTCTGGGAGAGCGAGACCCGCTGGTCCCAAATCGAGCCGGAGCAGGGCAAGTTCGACTGGGAGATCCTTGAGCGTTCGGTGAAGGGCGCCGAACGCAGGCACCTGCCCGTCCTGTTCGTCTTCGGTATCACTCCCGGCTGGGCGGCTCCCGGCGGCTCGAAGACGGCGTACCCGGAAGACTCGCGCGCCGGACCACCCGACGACCTGGCCGACTGGGACCGCTTCGTCGAGGCAGTCGCCACCCGCTACCGCTCCCGGATCGGGGCGTACGAACTCTGGGACAGCGTCGGCGCCACCACTCATTACGACGGGAGCATGTCCACCCTGGCCGAGATGGTGCGCAGGGCCGCGCGCATCATCAGGCGTGCCGACCCTGACGCGAAGGTGGTATGCCCTTCCTTCGGCAAGCTGTGGGAGCCCGAAGGCAGGGCGCTGCTCGAGAAGTTCGTACGTACCGGCGCGTACAAGTTCTGCGATGCCGCAGCGCTCAAACTGCACCCGCGCCGGGCCGACGGCCCACCCGAAGAGATGATCGAGGTCGCGGCAAAGGCCGACGACATCTTCCGCGAGAACGACGTGGGCCAGCGTGTGTGGAACACCGGCCCGGGTGCGGAGATCGACGACGGGGCCCGGCTGTCCGTCCGGCGCGCCAACGACTATGCCGTGCGCTTCTATCTGGTCGGCCTCTACATCCGTCTGTCGAGGGTCGACCGGATGTATTTCTACTCCTGGGGCAGCCGGGGTGTTCCGCTGGTCGTCCAGCCCGTGGGCGGCCGGCCCACGGAGGCAGGCCGCCGCATCGGGCGGTTGTACGGCTGGCTTGCGGACAGGCGGATCACCTCCTGCGGGAAGGGCAAGGGCGTGGGCCTGCCGGACGGCGTCTTCGAGTGCGTCTTCCGGGGCGGCCAGAGCCGTGATCCCGATGAGGCGGGCCCGTGGATGGCGGTCCGGTGGACCCAACGTGGCCGGGCAAGCGGCCGGTTGGGCGAGGGCGCCCATCTGCTGCGCCGGATGGACGGCAGCAGCGAGCGGGTGCGGGCGGGGGAGCGGGTGGAGTACGGGGAAACCCCGGTGCTCGTGGAATACGGGGGGTGAACGGCCGGGTGCCCGGCCCCCGTTGAAGGAGCCGGGCATCCGGATCAGCAGAGCTGCTGTTCTTCGTCAGCCCTTGGGGTTCTTGGTCCACTTGCCCTTCTTGCAAGTGTCATCGTCCCACCACCATGCGTCGTTCTTGCACACCACGACGCGGCCCTTGGTGATGTTGAAGTTGCCGCTGTACCCAGCGATCTTCTTCGTGATGCCCTTGCCCTTGCAGTCATCGTTGTAGTTCCAGACACGAGCATCGCCGTCGACGACCCCGCCCCACGCGTTCTTGAACTGCATGAAAGCGAAGGTGTCGTAGTCGTCGCGGCACCGCTGGTCGTTGACATACACCTTGACCTTGCCGGTCGAGCCCGGGCCCGCCCACTTCCAAGAGGCGTGTGCGTAGCCGAACTTGGCGTTGGCCTTGGAGTGTGCCCTCTTGGCGCGGTCCTCCTGGACGGAGTTGCCGCCCTGGGAGGAGGAGCCGTCCTGGGCGACCGCCGTCGCCATGCCGCCGGTCGTGAGCAGCACGGCAGTGCCGAATCCCACGAGAGCTTTCTTGGCCACCAACATGTTTCTCCCCGTTCTGCACCGAGCTGGTCGGGGCCGGTGCACCCCCTACTGACTCATCCAAGGTTGCTGAGACAGCCGGGGGTGAACCAGGTGTTTCGGGCGTACCCGAAACCGGGGGAGGCGGCGGTACTCCGGAACAGAGACCCGGGGACGCGGACCGCTTCACGTCGTTCGTGCTGTCGGCGCCGCAGGTGGTGCGGTTCTTCGACTCCGTACGCGGCTGAGGTTCAGTATCGACGTTCCGTATCGAGGTTCAGTACGGACTCGGTCGGGCGCATGGCGAAGGCGGCGGCCCGGGGATCGGGGGCCGCCGCCTTCGCGTACGGGGGGTGTCTCGGGCCGTGCCTCGCGGGCGTCGGCCGGCCGGGTCAGTACCAGCCGTTCGCCTGCCAGAAGGCCCAGGCCTCGACCGGGCTGCCGTAGCGGTCGTTCATGTAGTCCAGGCCCCACTCGATCTGGGTGGCGGCGCTGGTCTTCCAGTCGGAGCCGGCGGAGGCCATCTTCGACGCGGGCAGCGCCTGGACCAGGCCGTAGGCACCGGACGAGCTGTTCGTCGCGTCCACGTCCCAGCCGCTCTCGTGCTCGACGATCTTGCTGAACGCGGCGTACTGCGCGTCGTTCGGGATCATCTTCTGCGCGATCGCCTTGGCCGAGGCGTCGGAGGCCGCCGTGGGGCTCGCGGCCTGGGCGGGGGCCGCCGCCAGAACCATGCCGGCGGTGGCGGCGGCCACTGCCGCACCGGTGAGGGCCTTCTTGGGGGAGGCGACGCGACGGACGAGGGCGGAGACGGACCGGGTGGAGACGAACACTGAGAACCTTTTTCTTCGGGGATGGGGCGGTCGCTCGTACGCCGTGGAACGGGCCTGTGCTGCGAGCCCCGGCATACGTCGGCGCCGAGGCCCGGGTGGGCTCGTCGGCGCCTTGCGACTGCTCCAGAGAAACAGGATTGCGGGGCGTCCGCAATGACCCCTTTTGCTAGTCGTGGTCGTATCCGCCGGAAAAGGTCCTTCTGTGACGTGGCTCTCAATCCGCAGGTCAGGGGCCGTTACGACGCGGGCATGACAGAGGAAACGATCTACGATCACGCTTCGTAAGTGACCTAGGTCCTGTGGGGCGCCTCACCATGTGTGTAACAGGCAGTGGTTGACGGTTCTACGGGGTGCGGTCGGGCGGTGTGACGGGCGCCGCACCGCGCGGGGCCTCGAACGTGACCGGGGTCTCGAAGGCCGCCCGCCGCGTGGCCCGGCGCAGCGCCTTGAGGACGGTCGCGCCGAGCGTGAGCGTCAGGACGACGGTCACCACCGCCCGGCCCAGGTCCCAGCCGAGAGAGGTGGCCAGGCAGTAGGCGACGAAGCGGGCCAGGTTGGTGTCCACGCCGTCGTGCGGGTCGAAGGCGACGTTCGACGACAGTGCGGCCATGAAGGGCCAGCCGGCCAGGTTCATGAACGTGCCGTACGCGAAGGCGGCGAGGAAGCCGTACGAGGCGAGCATCAGCAGCTCGCCCCGACCGCGCAGCCGGTCGGGGCCCGGGAGCAGCCCCGCGCCCATCGTGAACCAGCCCATGGAGAGCATCTGGAACGGCATCCACGGCCCGACCCCGCCCGTGAGCAGCGCGGACGCGAACATCGTGACCGCCCCGAGCACGAACCCGAACCCCGGCCCGAGCACCCGCCCGCTCAGCACCATCAGGAAGAACATCGGCTCGATCCCCGCCGTCCCGGCCCCGATCGGCCGCAGCGCGGCACCGGTCGCGGCGAGCACGCCGAGCATGGCCACCGCCTTCGGACCGAGCCCGGACTCGGAGATCGTCGCCGCGACGACCCCGACCAGCAGCACGAGCAGCCCGGCGAAGAGCCAGGGCGCGTCCTTCGAGTGGGCCCCGGCCTGGGAGGTGGGCCCGCTGAAGAACGGCCAGGTGAGCGAGGCGAGACCGATGACGCTGACGAGGGCGAGAGTGGCGAGGGAGCGGGGGCCCAGGCGGATGGGGCGGGCTTGGGGCTGACTCACAGGTCCACTCCCTCTTGTCGCTCTTCCCGTCCGGGCGCGCGGAGCGCCTCGCGCACCTGGGCCACCGTGAGCCACTTCTGCGGGGCGAGGATCTTCGTGACCTGGGGTGCGAAGGAGGGGGAGGCGACGACGACCTCGGCGGTCGGGCCGTCGGCGACCGGCTCCCCGTCGGCGAGGATGACGACCCGGTGGGAGAGCTCGGCGGCCAGTTCGACGTCGTGGGTGGCCAGGACGATGGCGTGGCCCTCGGCCGCCAGCTTCCGGAGGATCGCGACCAGGCGGGACTTCGCCGCGTAGTCCAGGCCGCGGGTCGGTTCGTCGAGGAGGAGCAGGGGCGGGCGGGCCGTCAGGACGACGGCCAGGGCCAGGGCGAGCCGCTGGCCCTCGGAGAGGTCCCGCGGATGCGTGGCGTCGCCGATGCCCGGCAGCAGCCCGGACACCAGGGCCCGGCACGTGCCCGGCTCCGCGCCCGCGTCACCGTCGGCGGCCGCGCACTCGGCGGCCACCGTGTCCGCGTACAGCAGGTCGCGGGGCTCCTGCGGTACGAGGCCGACGCGGCGGATGAGATCGCGGGGCGCCGTCCGATGGGGCTCGACGCCACCGACCCGTACGGAACCCGCCGCGGGTGGGACGAGGCCGACGAGGGCGGAGAGCAGCGTGGACTTCCCGGCACCGTTGCGACCCATGAGGGCGACGGTCTCGCCGGGGACGACGGTGAGGGTGACCTGGCGGAGCACTTCGGTACGGCCCCGGCGGACGGAGAGGCCGTCAATGACCGCTGCTTGGTTGGGAGTTGGGGTGCCGGTGGAAGGACGCCTGCGGAAGAGCCGGGGGCGGCGGGCGGGTACGGCGGGCGTAACGCCGCGACCACCGGTGGCCGGGTCGCCGCCGGTGGTTGGGACGCTGGCGGTGGCTGGGGCGGCACCGGTGGTTGGGACGCTGGCGGTGGCTGGATCGGCGCCGGTGGTCGGGTCGGGCCCGGTGGCAGTCGCGGAGGTGTCTCCGGCCACCCGCGGGTCTGTTCCGGCCGCGCCCGTGTCGGCGACCTCGTACGCGGCCCCCTCCAGCCGTTCCCGCAACGCTCCGGCCCGCCGGCGCGCGTCCCGCACCGTCAGCGGCAGGGGCGACCACTCGGCGAGCCGGCCAAGGGCCACCACCGGCGGGTACACCGGGGACACGGCCATGACCTCGGACGGCGTGCCCAGCACCAGCGGGACGCCCGGCGCCGGGAGGAGGGCGACCTGGTCGGCGTACTGGATGACGCGTTCCAGGCGGTGCTCGGCCATCAGGACCGTCGTGCCCAGGTCGTGGACGAGGCGCTGGAGAACAGCGAGTACCTCCTCCGCGGCGGCCGGGTCGAGGGCCGAGGTCGGTTCGTCGAGGACCAGGACCCTGGGGTGCGGGGTGAGGACCGAGCCGATCGCGACGCGCTGCTGCTGGCCGCCGGAGAGCGTGGCGATGGGGCGGTCGCGGAGATCGGTGAGGCCGAGCAGGTCCAGGGTCTCCTCGACGCGACGGCGCATCACGTCCGGGGCGAGGCCCAACGACTCCATGCCGTAAGCGAGTTCGTCCTCGACCGTGTCCGTCACGAAGTGCGACAGCGGATCCTGGCCCACCGTGCCGACCACGTCGGCGAGTTCACGCGGCTTGTGCGTCCGGGTGTCCCGGCCTGCCACCGTCACCCGCCCGCGCAGCGTGCCGCCCGTGAAGTGCGGGACCAGCCCGCTCACCGCACCCAGGACCGTCGACTTCCCGACCCCGGACGGTCCGACTAGCAGCACCAACTCACCCTCGGGGACCGTGAGTTCGATCCCCTGGACGCTGGGTGCGGGGGCCCCGTCGTACGTCACGGAGACATCCTCGAAGCGGATCATGAGGGCTTGGGCTCCTTGGCGGCCGGGGTCTGGGCCGGGGCTGGTTTCGGGTTCGGTTTCGATTTCGGATTCGGGTTCGGGTTCGGTTTCGGGGCTACGAAGGAGGGGGCTAGGCCGAGCAGGATCGCCACCGCCGGCCACAGGGGGAGCGTCGGGGCGGTCAGGGGGACGACGCCGGGATGCAGCGCGGCCGAGTCGTACGACGCGTACAGGATCAGCAGCGCCGCGGCCGCCGCGCCGGACGCGGCGACCAGCCATGCGCGCACGCCCCACACGTCCGGCCGGTACCGCGTGCGCAGCGAGCGGCGGCCGCCCAGCCAGAGTCCGACGAGGGCCGCGGCCAGCCCGGCGAGCAGCACGGGCAGGCCGTAGCCGCCGCCTTCCGCGGTGAGCACGCCGTACGTTCCCGCGCAGACCCCGACCAGACCGCCGAGCGTGCACACCGCGGTGGTACGGCGGACGGCGGCGGGCACCTCGGCGCTGCGCCCGTACCCGCGTGCGTCCATCGCCGCCGCGAGCGCGACCGAGCGCTCCAACGCGCCCTCCAGGACCGGGAGTCCGACCTGGAGGAGACCGCGCAGGCCGCTGTCGGGACGGCCGCGCAGGCGGCGCGCGGCACGCAGCCGCTGGACGTCCGCGATCAGGTTCGGGGCGAAGGTCAGCGCGACGACGACGGCAACTCCCGCCTCGTACAAGGCTCCTGGGAGGGACTTGAGGAGGCGGGCCGGGTTCGCGAGGGCGTTCGCCGCGCCCACGCAGATGAGGAGCGTGGCGAGTTTCAGGCCGTCGTACAGGGCGAAGACGAGGCCTTCCGCGGTGACGCGGCCGCCGAGGCGGATGCCCTGGGCCCAGTCGGGGAGCGGGAGTTCGGGGAGGGTGATCAGGGTGTGGGTGCCGGGGATGGGGGAGCCGAGGAGGACGGCGAAGGCGAGACGGATGCCGAGGACGACGAGGGCCAGCTTGACGAAGGCGCCGTAGGAGCGGGCCCAGGGGGCTTCCGTACGGCGAGTGGCCACCACATAGCCCGCCACACCGATGAGGAGGGTGAGGAGGAGCGGGTTCGTGGTGCGGGAGGCGGCGGTGCCGAGACCGAGCGCCCAGAGCCACCAGGCGCCGGGGTGAAGGGCGTTGGAGCGGGTTGCCGGTGGGGCGGCCAGCCGCCGCTCGGCCTTGCGGGAGGGGCCGCCCGGAGCTTTGGGCACAGTGGCGGCGGCAGCAGCGGAAGGAGTGGCAGACCGGTCATCGCCGGTGGGAGTCATCGCGGCGGCCCCGTCAGCCGCGGCGCCGACGCGCCTGCCAGACCGCCGCCGCGCCCAGCACGGCCACTGCCGCCACCCCGACGACCAGTCCCGCGGACGGCCCACGATCCCCGGACCCACTCTCGCTGTCTGCACTCTCCGCACTGTCTGCACTGTCTGCACCGTCGGTGTCGTCTGCGCTGCCGGTCCGGGGTGAGGCCGTGGCCGGCGGCTCGTCGCCGCCGCCCGACACCGCCTCGCCGCACCCCGTGCGCGGGTACCCCGCGATGGCGCACAGCAGCGCGTTCGTGTCGTAGCGCAGGGGCTTCGCGACGGCGGCGAGGGCGTCCGCCACCGTCGCGTCGTCGGCGACGCGGGCGCAGGCGGTACGCGGACGGGGCGGCGTCGAGCCGGACGGCGCGTCGGCGGCCGTACCGAAGTCGAGGATCAGGCCGACCCGCTTCGAACCCTCCCGTGCCGGTGTCCTCGCGCAGATCGTCGCGAAGTCCGCCGAGCCGCGAGGCTTCGCCGCGTCCTTCGAGTCCTCGCTCACCGAGAACCGGAACCCCTGGACGTCACCGTCCGAGGGCCGGGCGGTCGACGGCCCCTGGGTCGCGTACACCCACGTGTCGGTGTCGGTGCCGGTGCCGGTGCCGGTGCCGGAGGCTCGGTCCCAGAAGGACCAGTAGCGGTAGCCGACCGCCTGGGCCTGCCCCGCCGCGGCCGTCGTGCCGAGCGCGGCGAGCAGGAGGCCCAGGACCAGCAGAGCCAGGCGGCGGCGGGTCACGGCTGCTGCTTCTTGTTGCGGCCGCTGATGAGGAACCCGACGCCGATGCCGCCGACCAGGCCGACCCCGACGATCCACCAGACGCTGACCCCGCCGTCGTCGCCGTCCTTCTTCTCCTCGGTCGCGGTGTTCTCGTCGCGCGGGTCGGAGGAGTAGTCGGCGCCCGCGGGACCCGTCGCACCGAGCTGCTTCACCAGGTCGGCGCCGCCGAAGTCACGCGGGTCCGTGCCGGTGGCGTGCGCCGCGAGGATCAGCTGCGCGTACGCGGCCGGGCCGCTCTTCGCCGCCCAGGTACGGGAGTTCTTCGCCAGCCAGGCCAGCGGCTTCTCGGCGTCGGCGGTCCGGCCCGCGGCGGCGAGCGCGACGACCGCGTCGGCGGTGTTGCCGTGGTCGGGCTGGTCCTCGGCCCCGGCGAGGGCGGACTTCAGATAGCCGTCCTTGGCGACCGCGCCCGCGAGGTACGCGGCGCCGTTGGCAGCCGCCTCCTGACGAGTGAAGGAGTCGCCGCCCACGCACGCGGTGTCCTTCGAGGTCTCCCCGGCCTCCGTCACCAGCCCCTTGCCGAGCGCGCCGAGCACCCCCGCCGCCGTGGCGTCGGCGTTCGCCGCGAGCCCGCCCTTCTTGCCGGGCTGGAAGGCGAACGCGCCGCCGCCGTCCTCGTCGCAGGGGACGGAGAGCCCGCGCAGGGCGTCGTACGGCGTCCGCTCCTGCGACGGCACGTCCTCCAGATCGGTACCCGCGGCCGTCAGGGCCCCGATCACGACGGAGGTGGAGTTGGTGTCGCTGGCTCCGCCGGGGGCGTATCCCCAGCCACCGTCCTCGTTCTGTACGGACTTCAGCCACTTCACGGCGGCGCCGGTCACGGAGTCGTGCCCGCCGAGCGCCTCCAGGGCCTGTACCGCTACGGCGGTGCTGTTCGTGTCGACCATCGTCTTGGCGTCGCACTTCGCGCTCGCGTCGGCGCGGTAGGGCGCGAAGGCACCGTTCGCGCACTGCTGCCCTGTGAGCCAGTCGACGGCATCGGCCGGGGGCTTCACGTCCAGGGTGTGGAGGGCGAGCAGGGTGAGCGACTGCCGCCAGACACCGTCGTACGTGGGGTCGGTGCTGCCGTACAGACCCGTGGCGATCGCCTGGGATGGGGACGTCGAAGGGGACGCGGAAGGGGACTCGTCGGCGAGGGCGGCCGGCGCGAACGCCGTACCGATCACGGCGGTTGCGGCCAGTACCGCGGCGCTGCGGCGAACAAACATGATCGGCGGGTGCCTCTCTGAGCTCATCGGCTCTCCTGCGGGGAGCCGGGCAGCCCAGAGTCCCGGGCGGCTCGGCTCCGTATGCCTCGACGGTGCCGGTCACCGGCGGTCCCGGTGACGCGAGCCGGTCACGTCCGCACGGGGCATTCCGGCTCACCGCCCGCCGTGAGGCCGGGGACGATTCACGGTTGCGGGTCAGCGCCGGATTTGCACCGGCTTCCCCCCGTACGACTGTGATGACGACCTGCTCACTGTACCGGCCCGTAGCCGGGACCCTCAGGCCTGCCGGTCGAGGCCGGTAACTTCGGCACATGGAGAGTCACAACAGCCACATACGGGTCGGCGAGCTGCTCGGATCGGGACGTACGGCGGATGTCTACGCGTTCGAAGAGGGCGGGGCGAACGAGGTGAACGGGACGTGGGTGCTCCGCCGCTACCGGGACGGTGGCTACGGGGACGCGCCCGCCGAGGCGGCCGTCATGGAGTACGTACGCCGCCACGGCTACCCCGTGCCACAGGTGCGGGCGGCGGTGCAGACGCCCACCGACCTGGTGATGGAGCGGCTGTCCGGGCCGACCATGCTGCGGGCGTTCCACGACGGCCTGGTCGGGCCCGAGGAAACCGGAGCCACGCTCGCCCGTCTGCTGCACGCCCTGCACGCCTTGCCGCCCCGGCTCTCCACCGACCCCGCTGCCCGGGTCCTCCACCTGGACCTGCATCCGGACAACGTGATGCTCACCCCGGCCGGCCCACGCGTGATCGACTGGGCCAACTCCGAGGAAGGCCCGCCCGGCCTGGACTGGGGCACCTCGGCCGTGATCCTCGCCCAAGTCGCGGTCGGCGACGATCCGTTGGCGAAACCGGCCGGCGCGATGCTGGCCGCCCTGCTCGCCGGCAACACACACAAGGTGACGGACGAGGGCCTCACCGAGGCACGCCGCCGACGAGCCGCCAACCCGACCATGTCGGCACGGGAGACCGAAGTCTTGGGTGACGCCGAGGAGTTGATACGGCGCTTGTTGGGCTAGGCGCCTGCTAGGCGCCTTCCGTGAGATCGAGGAGCGCCCGGGTGAGAGCGTCGGGCGGCTGCGCCTCGCGTACGAGGACCGTGGTCACCGCCCGCAGCGCGCGGGCGAGTTCGGGGCGGTCGAGGGAGCGTACGAGTGTCTCTTCCAGCGGTCCGGTGACGGCCGGAGGCAGCCGGTCCGCGCCCTTCGCGTAGGCGGAGGGGAGGCCGAGGCTCAGACAGGCCAGGGTCAGGACGTGATCGCGTACGGCACTGATCCAGTGCTCCGCCTGCCAGCGGGCGCCGCGTTCCAGGGAGATACGGGCGTGCAGGACGTGGTGCCAGGCGAGGCCGGTGAGGTGGTCGCGTTCGGAAGGTCCGGAGAGTTCGGAGGCGGAGGGGCCGGAAGCTCCGGAGAGTGTCGTACGGGGGTGGGTGGCGGGCTGGGTGGTGGCCTCGCCGAAGACGACCCGGAAGGCTCCCTCGCCGAGCGGGCCGAAGGATGCGGCGGGGGTGAACCCCAGGTCCACCTCCAGGAGTTCGGGGAGCAGGAACGCGCGGTAGACGGCCGGGCCCGCCCGCAGGTCGAAGTGGTGCAGGGCGCCGAGGGTGTCGTACACGTACGTGCTCCAGTCGGCGAGCACCTCCGTCACCGGGCCGGTGCCTGTTCCGAAGAAGAGGTCCACGTCGGACCAGCGGTCCTCGGCGTCGCGCGCGGCTGAACCGGTGAGGGCCGCGCCGGTGATCCGCTCGTCCGCCCGGGCCCGCTCCAGCAGTTGCTCCCGTACCTGTTGCCGCCGCTCCACCGTGAACATGAACAGGACCGTAATCCATGGAAGTTCACGGGAGCTCGCGGGAAGGACGGGAGCTCACGGCACCGCGTGCGGTACCGGGACCGTTGCGTTTGTGGGCTGGCAGAGGATGAGGGCGAGGTCGTCGGTGGGTGGGGCGCCGGTGTGGATGAGTAGGCGGGAGTAGAGGGTGTGGAGCGCCTCGTCGGGGAGTGGGTCGCGCAGGGCGTGGGCGGCCTCGGTGAGGAAGGGGAAAGGGGTGCCGTCGGGGGCGCGGGCCTCGGTGAGGCCGTCGGTGTAGAGGAGCAGGCGGTCGCCCGGCTGGAGGCGTACGCGGTACTGGTGCGGATCGGGGCGCAGGCCCAACGGGAGCGCGGGGACGGCCGGTTCGAGGAGTTCGACGCGGTGGCCGGAGCGCAGGGGTGCGGGATGGCCGCAGTTGACCAGGCGTACTTCACCGGGTGCGAACTCGGCGAGGACCGCGGTGACGAAGTCCTCGGCGCCCATCTCCGGCGCGAGACGTCTGTCCAGGCCGGTGGCCAGGGACGCCAGGTCCGGGACGGTGTAGGCGAGTTCACGGAACCCGGTGAGCGTGTCGGCGGTCAGCCGCACCGCGTCCAGGCCGTGTCCGCGTACGTCGCCGACGAGGACCCGCAGGCCGAACGGCGTCACCGCCACGTCGTACAGGTCGCCGCCGACCGTCGACTCGCGCGCGGCGCAGTGGTAGCGCGTGGAGATGTGCGTGCCGCCGAGGTTCTGGGAGAGGGGCCGCAGGATCGCCTCCTGCGTGATCCGGGCCACCTCGCGCACCTCGGCGAGCTTCGCCGTGAGGCGGTCCCGCTGCCGCGCCGCGTACACGGTCAGCGCACAGCCGAGCAGCAGCCCGCCGAACCGTACGGTGAACTCGGGCGCCAGGACCGTACCGCCGCTGATCCCCATCGTCACGCCGATGGCCACCGAGCAGCAGCAGACGAACACCGTGTGCCGCACGCCCAGCCGTAGGCAGGCCAGCAGCGGGCCGATGAGCAACAGGACGACAAAAGGGTGGACTTGGTCGAGGAACAGGGTGAGCGTGCCGACGAGCACGCAGACGGTCAAAGGGGCCAGGAGTCCGAGGGGCGGGATGACGTCGCGGGGGTGGGGGTGGAGATCACCGAGTCGCCGCCGGGGCAGCCGCAGTCCCAGCCCCGGTCCCAGTCTCAGCTTCCGACGCAGGCGCCCCCGCCGGCGCCCTGGCGGGTCCCTGTCGTCGCCGGTCATTCGGCCCCCACCTCTCTCCGTCACTGCACGACGGTCTCCGAATATCTCCTTCCTCACCCGCAGCGACGGGACGTTGATCACATCTTGGCGGAAGGTGCCCGGAAATGACGGGGAGGGATCGTGTTTGTGCTCGGGCGTCGGAGCGGCACGCCGCGTCCGCGCGATCGAGTCAAACGGCCACGTACGTCACCGGATCGCTCCCCGCCACCGCCTCCACCTGCCCCAGTTTCACCAGTCGGCGCAGGTGGGCCTCGGCCTCCGAGACCGCGATGTTCCTTGAGCCGTACGGGATTTGGTCCCAGGGGCGGTTCCACTCCATGAGCTCCGCGAGCTGCCAGGGAGTGAGCGGGGTGGTGAGGAGGGAGCGGAGGCCGGTGAGGCGGGCCTCGTGGTGCGTGAGCAACTCCCGTACGCGCGAAGGTGCGTCGGTGAACGCGTGCAGGTGGGCGGGCAGGACCTCGGCCGGGCCGAGACGGCCGATCCGCTCCAGGGAGTCGAGGTAGTCGCCGAGCGGGTCGGGGACCGTGTCGTCGTTCGGGTCCTGGTACAGGCCGATGTGCGGGGTGATCCTCGGGAGGAGGTGGTCGCCGGAGAACAGGCGCCCGTGGCCCGGCAGTTGGGCCGGGTGGGTCTCCTCCAGGTGGAGGCAGACGTGGCCGGGTGTGTGGCCCGGCGTCCAGATCGCGCGGAGCCGGCGGCCCGCGAGGTCGAGGAGTTCGCCGGGGACTATCTCCCGGTCGGGAAGCGCGGGGGAGAGGCCGGGGAGGTTCCGGGGGCGGCGGGCGTCGCGCATCGGCGCCACGTGTTCCTCGGGCGCTCCCGAGGTCGTCAGCTTGGCTGCCATGTAAGCCAACCAGCGCTCGGGTCGTGTGTCGCGAGTGCGCCGCACGATCGAGATGTCGGCGGCGTGCATGGCGATCCACGCGCCGGACGCCTCCCGGACCCTGGCCGACAGGCCGTGGTGGTCCGGATGGTGATGGGTGATCACCACTCCGTGGATCTCGCCCGCCGACGTCCCGCACGCCACCAGGCCCTCGGCCAGCGCGTCCCAGGACGCCGGATCGTCCCAGCCCGTGTCGATCAGTACGGGCCCGCGATCGGTGTCCACGACGTACACGAGTGTGTACCCGAGGGGGTTGTCCGGGATGGGGACCTCGACGGACCGTACGCCCCCGCCGTGGTCGGTGACCTGTGCCATGGGTTCCCCTGTCGCCGGCTTCCGGTCACTATAACTAGAACCGGTTCCAATGGGAGCCCAAGTCACCTGTCTGGTGAGGTCCGTGGACTCCTCCAAGTAGAACTGGTATCAGTTCCAGTGTCTGATGCACCGTCAGAGACGGTCCGAGACCGTCGGAGAACGTCCCCCGGAGAGGCAGTCGGCCATGACCGAGCTCGTGGAACACGGACAGCTGTTCATCGGCGGGGAGTTGGCCGCTCCCCTCGGCAACGACGTCATCGAGGTGATCTCCCCGCACACCGAAGAGGTCATCGGCCGGGTGCCGCACGCCTCGCGGGCGGACGTCGACCGCGCGGTGGCCGTCGCGCGGACCGCCTTCGACGAGGGCCCCTGGCCAAGGATGTCCCTCGACGAGCGGATCGAGGTCGTCACCCGGATCAAGGACGCGATCGCCGTACGCCACGAGGAGATCGCCCGCGTCATCTCCTCCGAGAACGGCTCCCCGTACTCCTGGAGCGTCCTCGCGCAGGCCCTCGGCGCGATGATGGTCTGGGACGCGGCGATCACGGTCGCACGCGACTTCACGTACGAGGAGACGCGCGACGGAGTGCTCGGGCGCATCCTCGTCCGGCGTGAGCCGGTGGGCGTCGTGGCGGCCGTGGCGCCGTGGAATGTCCCGCAGTTCGTGGCGGCGGCCAAGCTCGCGCCGGCGCTGCTGACCGGCTGCACAGTGGTGCTCAAGCCGTCGCCCGAGTCGCCGCTGGACGCCTACATACTCGGCGAGATCACGAAGGAGGCCGGGCTGCCGGAGGGCGTCCTGTCGATCCTGCCGGCGGACCGCGAGGTGAGCGAGTACCTCGTCGGGCATCCCGGGATCGACAAGATCTCCTTCACCGGCTCGGTGGCCGCGGGCCGACGGGTGATGGAGGTGGCGTCACGCAACCTCACGCGCGTGACACTGGAGTTGGGCGGCAAGTCGGCGGCCGTGGTGCTCCCGGACGCGGACATCGACACATCCGTCCCCGGGATCGTCTCGGCGGCCTGGATGAACAACGGCCAGGCGTGCGTCGCCCAGACCCGCATACTCCTGCCTCGCTCGCGCTACGACGAGTTCGCGGAGGCGTTCGCCTCGGCGGCGGGCGCGCTGGTGGTCGGCGACCCGCTGGACCCGGCGACCCAGGTCGGCCCCCTGGTGGCCAAGCGCCAGCAGCAGCGCAACCTCGACTACATCCGCATCGGCCAGGAGGAAGGCGCCAAAATCCTTACGGGCGGCGGCCGTCCACCCGGCCTGGACCACGGCTGGTACGTCGAGCCGACCCTCTTCGGCGACGTCGACAACTCCATGCGGATCGCCCGTGAGGAGATCTTCGGCCCGGTGATCTGCCTCCTGCCCTACGGCGACGAGGCGGAGGCGGTGAAGATCGCGAACGACTCCGACTACGGGCTGAGCGGCAGTGTCTGGACGGGGGACGTCGCCCACGGCATCGACATCGCCCGCCAGGTCCGTACCGGCACGTACTCCGTCAACACCTTCAGCCTCGACATGCTCGGCCCCTTCGGCGGCTACAAGAACTCCGGCCTGGGCCGCGAGTTCGGGCCCGAGGGCTACGGCGAATTCCTGGAGCACAAGATGATCCACCTCCCCGCCGGCTGGGAGGCGTGACGGATGGGCGACCGCTGGCACGTCGAGGTCGACCGCTCCCTCTGCATCGGCTCGGCCCAGTGCACCCACCTCGCCCCCACCGCCTTCCACCTCGACTCCGCGATGCAGTCCCACCCGGCGGCCCCCGAAACGGACGCCAACGAGAAGATCCTGGAGGCGGCGGAGGGCTGCCCGGTGGAGGCGATCATGATCACCCTGCTGGAGAGCGGGGAGGCGGTGTTCCCTCCGGAGGAGTGAGCTCGGAGGTGCAGCTGCGGAGGGCGGTGCAGGCTCAACCGATGACGGGCGGGATGTGCGGCCGGTTCCTCGTAGCCCGAGCAGGCCGTGTGGCCTGCTCGGCAGCGGTGGTGGATGGCCGAACGCCAGGGGCCCGCCTGGTTCAGTCCTGGCCCTCCGGCCGGTCCCTGGGGAACCCGGCGCGCTGGGCGCCGCCGACGATCACATCGTGTCCGTGGGCGCCCACGGACTTGCCGAGCGAGGCCGCACGCGCCGATACCAGGACGAACTCATCGTCGGTGAACTCCACTGTGATCATCGGCATACGCGGACGCTACCAGCGATGAAAGGGTGGCACCCTCACCGGTCAATCACCGGTTGACGTGCACGGTTGCCCGCCGAGGCGGTTGCCCGGGTCAGCCCTGCCCGCTCGGGTCCGTCAGGTCGATCAACCTGCACACCGTCTCGATATCGATCTTGACCTGGGCGATCGACGCGCGGCCGGAGAGCCAGGTGATGAGGGCCGAGTGCCAGGTGTGTTCGATGACTCGGACCGCCGAGAGCTGGGCGGGGGTGGGGTCGTCCAGGCCCATCGCGTCGAGGATGATCACTGTGGTCTGGCGGGAGACCTGGTCCACCTCGGGGCTGACGCTGCGGTCGGCGAACGTGAGGGCGCGGACCATCGCGTCGGCGAGATGCGGCTCACGCTGGAGCGCGCGGAAGGCCCGCATCAGGGTCTCCGCGACGCGCTCGGCGGCCGTCTCGCCCGCCGGCGGCTTCTTGCGGAGCGTCCCGTGCATGTGCGCGAGCTGGTCCTGCATCGTCGCGACCAGCAGATGAATCTTGGAGGGGAAATAGCGGTAGAGCGTGCCCAGGGCCACCTGGGACGACTCCGCGACCTCTCGCATCTGCACCGCGTCGAACCCGCCCCGGCTCGCCAGCTGCGCGCTCGCGTGCAGAATGCGCCGCCGCCGCGCCTCCTGGCGCTCGGTGAGCGGCGGGGTGGCGGGCTGCGCGGCCCGTACCGCCGGCCGCGCGGCCTTCGCCGCAGTGTTGGCTTCCGCAGGCATGGGTCCCGTTCCGTGACGTTCGTACAACCGAGGGCTCGATGGGGGCGGGTGGGGCGACAGCAGGGCAGGGTCCCGCCGTGGCGTGAATCACCCGATCCACGGCTCACAGCGGGACTACCGGCCGGTAGATTCAGTGCTCCCTGAACGATCAAGTCTGAAACTTGTTCTAGATTACCGTCCCGAAGTAATCTCGCGGGAACATGCTGGAAGAAGGGGGCCGAGAGTGACCCATGAGGCCATGGAGACCGGCTCCGAGGAGGGGTCGGCCGCCGACGGCGAGCGACCGCTGCGCATCGCTCTCCTCACCTATAAAGGGAACCCGTTCTGCGGCGGCCAGGGCGTCTACGTACGACACCTCTCGCGCGAGCTCGCCCGCCTCGGTCACCAGGTCGAGGTCATCGGTGCCCAGCCCTACCCCGTGCTCGACACCGGAGAGGGCCTCGACGGGCTCTCCCTCACCGAACTGCCCAGCCTCGACCTGTACCGCCACCCGGACCCCTTTCGGAACCCGGGGTTCGGCGAGTACCGCGACTGGATCGACGCCCTCGAAGTCGGCACGATGTGGACCGGCGGCTTCCCCGAGCCGCTGACGTTCTCCCTGCGCGCCCGGCGCCATCTGCGCGCCCGCCGCGGTGACTTCGACGTCGTGCACGACAACCAGACGCTCGGCTACGGGCTGTTGGGCGACATGGGCGCCCCGCTCGTCACCACCATCCACCACCCCATCACCGTCGACCGGCAGTTGGAACTGGACGTGGCGAAGGGCCGGCGGCAACGGCTGTCCGTACGGCGCTGGTACGGCTTCACCCGCATGCAGAAGCGGGTCGCCCCCCGCCTCCCGTCCGTCCTCACCGTCTCCGGCACGTCCCGCCAGGAGATCATCGACCACCTCGGCGTACGCGAGGACCGCATCCACGTCGTCCACATCGGCGCCGACACCGGCCTTTTCTCGCCGGATCCGTCCGTGCCGCGGATCCCGGGGCGGATCGTCACCACGTCCAGCGCGGACGTCCCCCTGAAGGGGCTCGTCTTCCTTGTCGAGGCGCTAGCCAAGGTCCGCACCGAGCACCCCGCCGCCCACCTCGTCGTCGTCGGCAAGCGCGCCGAGGACGGACCGGTCGCCCAAATCATCGAGCGGTACGGCCTCGAAGGCGCCGTCGAGTTCGTGAAGGGCATCTCGGACGCGGAACTCGTCGACCTCGTACGGTCCGCCGAAGTCGCCTGCGTCCCCTCCCTCTACGAGGGGTTCTCACTGCCCGCCGCCGAGGCGATGGCCACCGGCACGCCCCTTGTGGCCACCACCGGCGGCGCGATCCCGGAGGTCACGGGCCCCGACGGCGAGACCTGCCTGGCCGTCCCGCCCGGCGACCCGGGAGCGCTGGCCGTCGGCCTGAGCCGGCTCCTCGGCGACCCGGAGCTGCGCGTACGGCTCGGAGCCGCCGGGCGGCAGCGGGTGCTGGAACGCTTCACCTGGGCCAAGGCCGCCGAGGGAACGGTGGCCCGCTACCGCGAGGCGATCGCCATGAGCCGGTCAGCGGGCGGGGCAGAGGCGTCGGGCCGGTCTGCGGGCGAGTCGGAGGCGCCGGGCCGCTCCCTGGCCGCGGCCCCGGCCGCGGGCCAGTCTCCGGCCGCGGGCCACTCTCCGGCCGCGGGCTACTCTCCGGCCGCGGGCGGCAGGGAGGCGGCAGGCCGGTCTGCGGGCGGCACGGAGGCGCCGGGCCGGCGTGTGGGCGGGGCGGAGGCGTCGGGCCGGTCTGCGGGCGGGCCCCCGGCCGCGGTCCCGGGCCACTCTTCGGGCCCGGCCCATTCCCCGGCCCCAGGCCATTCCCCGGCCCCGAAAGACCTGGGCGACGCCCCGATACCTCCAGTTGACACCCCCCACCGTGAAAGCAGGGCCACGTGCTGACCGTCGACTTCTCCCGGTTCCCGCTCGCCCCGGGGGACCGGGTGCTGGACCTCGGATGCGGGGCCGGCCGACACGCCTTCGAGTGCTACCGGCGCGGCGCCCAGGTCGTCGCGCTGGACCAGAACGCCGAGGAGATCCGCGAGGTCGCCAAGTGGTTCGCCGCGATGAAGGAGGCGGGGGAGGCACCGGAGGGCGCCACCGCCACCGCCATGGAGGGTGACGCGCTCCAACTCCCCTTCCCCGACGAGTCGTTCGACGTCGTGATCATCTCCGAGGTGATGGAGCACATCCCGGACGACAAGGGCGTACTCGCGGAGATGGTCCGCGTCCTCAGGCCGGGCGGGCGGATAGCCATCACGGTCCCGCGCTACGGGCCGGAGAAGGTCTGCTGGGCGCTGTCCGACGCGTACCACGAGGTCGAGGGCGGCCACATCCGCATCTACAAGGCGGACGAACTGCTCGGCAAGATCCGCGAGGCCGGCCTGCGGCCGTACGGCAGCCATCACGCCCACGCCCTGCACAGCCCCTACTGGTGGCTGAAGTGCGCGTTCGGCGTCGACAACGACAAGGCGCTGCCGGTGCGGGCGTACCACAAGCTCCTGGTCTGGGACATCATGAAGAAGCCGCTCGCGACCCGGGTCGCCGAGCAGGCGCTGAACCCGCTGATCGGCAAGAGCTTCGTGGCGTACGCGACGAAACCGCACCTGCCCGCCACCGCGGGCGCGGGCCTGGTCGACACGGCAGCCGACGCCCACGTGGACGCCCCGGCGGATGCCCCGGTGGACGCTTCGTGACGACACCGCGTACCGAACACCTCGTCCTGACCGGGGTGCTCACCGCGGAAGAGGCCGCGCTGACCGTCCGGAGCATCCTGGCCGTGCAGCGCGCCGACGGCGCCATACCGTGGTTCCGCGGTCACCACCTCGACCCGTGGGACCACACCGAGGCCGCCATGGCCCTGGACGCGGCCGGCGAGCACGAGGCCGCCGGGCGGGCGTACGAGTGGCTGGCCCGGCACCAGAACCAGGACGGTTCCTGGTACGCGGCCTACGCCGACGGGGACGCCGACGACGTCACCGACCGCGGCCGTGAGTCCAACTTCTGCGCGTACGTGGCCGTCGGCGTCTGGCACCACTACCTGGCGACCGGCGACGACACCTTCCTGGACCGGATGTGGCCGACCGTGTACGCGGCCGTGGAGTACGTCCTGGAGCTCCAGCAGCCGGGCGGCCAGATCGGCTGGAAGCGCGAGGACGACGGGACGCCGGTCAACGACGCGCTGCTGACCGGGAGTTCGTCCGTCCACCACGCCCTGCGCTGCGCGCTCGCCATCGCCGAGCAGCGTGAAGAGCCGCAGCCCGACTGGGAGTTGGCGGTGGGCACGCTGCGGCACGCGATACGCCGGCACCCGGAGCGGTTCCTCGACAAGGACCGCTACTCGATGGACTGGTACTACCCGGTGCTCGGGGGCGCCCTGACGGGCACCGAGGCGAAGGAACGTATCGAGAAGGACTGGGACCGCTTCGTGGTCCCGGACCTCGGTGTACGGTGCGTCGTCCCCAACCCGTGGATCACGGGCGGCGAGTCCGCCGAACTCGCCCTGGCACTCTGGGTCGTGGGCGAGTCCGACCGGGCCCTGGAGATCCTCCAGTCGATCCAGCATCTGCGGGACACGGAGACCGGCCTGTACTGGACGGGCTACGTCTTCGAGGGCCGGGCGGCGGTCTGGCCCGAGGAGCTGACCGCCTGGACGGCCGGCTCCCTCCTCCTCGCCGTCGCCGCGCTGGGCGGCGACGAGGCGACATGCGCGGTGTTCAGCGGGGAGCGGCTACCGAGGGGCCTGGACGCGGACTGCTGTTCCTAGACCCTGTCGTCAGTGGCCCTGTTGTCGGTGGTCCTGCCGTCAGTGGCGGTGTACGCGGTTGGCGATCGCGTGTCCGATGAAGAGGTACACGACGGCGGCCAGGCCGTAGCCCGCGACAACCCGTGCCCACTGCTCGTCGAACGTGAACAGATCATGGGACCAGCCGGCCAGCCAGCGGGCCGCGTCCTGGATGAACTGGACGAAGTCGTTGCCCCGGTTGGCGTCCAGCAGGTACATCAGGATCCACAGACCGAGAATCAGGGCCATGACGTCGGCTACGACCGCGATGACCCTGCCGGCCGAGTTGCTACTGCTGCGATATCGAGGGGACATGCCCTGCGAGTAGCCCTTGAATCCCGGATGAAACCCGAGCCGGTACCGGCGTCACTCATTAACCCGTACTTCAGCCTCCGTTCGCCGTGACGCGGTCTGGCGGTAAGCGCGGTCACCGACGATCCTGCCTCACGGTAGGGGGAGATGCCTGTGACCGCGAACAGAGCCGAGAGACCCGTCAGATCCGTCGGAAGTGCTGTGGGGGAACCTCGGTTAGCCGTCAGCAGACCCGTGCGCGGCCGCCTGCGCCGAAGACTCGCCCTCGCTCTGCCCGTCCCCGTCATCGGGCTCGTCTCCCTCCTGGCCTCGGGGCATCTGCTGATGCCGCTCGACCAAGTCGTCACGATCGAGGCCAAGATGGCCTCCAAACGGGACTTCTTCGAGGACCCCGAAGTCCAAAGGCTCCTCCTGAAGCACGGCATCCGGGTGCACATCACGCGGATGGGGTCGCGGGAGATCGCCAACCAGGAGGTCGAGGGCTACGACGTCGTCTTCCCCTCCGGGCAGCCCGCCGCGGACCTGATCACCAGGGAGCGCGCGAAGGCCGGGCGCCCGGCCCTCACGTACCGCCCGTTCGTCAGCCCGATCGTGCTGGGCACCTACCGCGCGTACGCGGAGGCCCTGCGAGCCAACGACAAGACCGCGGACCTCCAGCAGGGCCAGGCGGTCGGCGGCGACCCGCTTTACTACACGCTCGACATGCGCGAGTTCCTGAAGCTGACCGAGGACAGCAAGCGCTGGGAAGACATCGGCATCAAGAACCATGGCGCACGCAACGGCAACAAGATCCTCGCCCAGACCTCGGACATCTGCCAGGCGAACTCCGCCGGCACCTATCTCGGTCTCGTCGCGTCCGTGGCGTACGAGAACGACGTCCCGAACGACCTCGAAGAGGCGGAGAAACGGGCTCGCGCGATCAAGCCCTGGCTCATCGAGCAGGGACTCCCGGCCTCCGAAAAGGCGGAGACGTACTTCTCTCCGGACGGGCCGGGCATCTCACCGATCTCCGTCATCTACGAGCACCAGTACCTGGCCCACCAGATCCGCCACCAGGCGGCGGAGGGCAAGCCGGACACCGAACGCGTCCTCCTCTACCCGGACGCCCGCTTCGTCACCGAGCCCCAGCTGGTCGCCCTCACCAAGGACGGCGAACGGCTCGGCGAACTGGTGTCGAAGGACCCCGAACTCCAGCAGCGAGCCGTCGAGTTGGGCTTCCGGCCGCGGGACGCGACCGCCGACTCGACCAGTGACCGGCTGGCGAAGTACCTGGAGGACCGCCACATCCAGGTGCCCGTCACCTCGGCCGACGACACCAAAGCCGTACTGCCCAGACTGTCCCTCCTGGAGCGGATGATCCAGATCATCGGCGACTGCCCGCCGCTCCAGAAGGAACCCGGGTGAGGCGCGGCCGGTGGATTCTGGCACTGTGCCTGGCCCTCACCCTCACCGCCACCGCCTGCTCCGACGGGGACGAGGACAGGACCACGCTACGGGTACTCGCAGGGCCCGACCTCGCCGTACTGGAGCCGCTCCTCGACGAGTTGAGGAGCGAGACGGGCGTCGAACTCGACCTGGACTATCAGGCCGACGCGGACACCGGTGACGCGTTGGCCTCCGGACAGGGCGGCGGACACGACCTCGCCTGGCTCTCCACCGACCGCTACTTCAGGCTGCGCCACAAGGACTCGGCCCGGCGGCAGCTGCGTACCCCGACCATGCTCTCGCCGGTCGTCGTCGGCCTGCGACCGGCTGTCGCGGGTGAACTCCGGGCCAAGTCGCCGGACGGACAGCTCAGTTGGGCCGACATCGCTGACGCCGCCGCCACCGGCACCGTACGCTTCGGGATGGCCGACCCCCGGCAGACGGGCAGCGGTCTGGCCGCGCTCGTCGGCGTCGCGACCGCCGCGGCGGGTACCGGCGGCGCGCTGCGCGAGACCGACGTCTCCTGCGACCGCCTGCGCGGCTTCCGCTCCGGCCAGCGGCTCACCGCGGAATCCACCCGCGAACTGCTCGACGCCTTCGTCGACGACCCCGGCCGGGCCAACGCGCTCATCACGTACGAGTCCGACCTGCTCGCCCTCAACTCCGGCGACCGCCTGAAGGAGAAACTGGAGATCGTGCGCCCCGAGGACGGCATGGTCCTCGCCGACTTCCCGCTGCTGCTCCTCGACCCGGCCCAGCGGACCGCGTACGACAAGGTCGTCGAGTGGCTCCAGCGGGACTCGACCCAGGAGAAGATCATGCGGACGACCCTGCGACGGCCGGTGAGCCCCTCGGTCCGCCGCGCCGGAGAGCTGCGCGCCGCGGTCGGGAACGCCCTCTACTTCCCCGACCAACCGGCCGTCGTCGACCGCCTGTTGGACGACTACGGCGATCCACGGCGACGCCTTCCGGGCCAGGTGGTCTTCCTGCTCGACTTCTCGGGGTCGATGCGCGGCGAGCGTATGGCGGCCCTGCGCGAGGCGTTCGCGGACCTCAGCGGCGCGGACTCCTCGGCGACGGGCAAGTTCGCGCGGTTCTACCAGGGCGAGCGGCTGACCGTCGTACGGTTCGGCGGCCGCGTACTGGAGGAGAAGACCATCACCGTCCGCGGGCCGAAGGAGCTGAGGACGCTCGCCGACGTCGTCGCGCGCGGCGGATTCGGCGACTCCACCGCCGTCTGGTCCGCCCTCGACCACGGCTACCGCACGGCCACCTCGGCGGTCGCCGACGAGCCCGAACAGGCCGTGTCCATCGTGCTGATGACGGACGGTGAGAACAACGCGGGCATCTCGTACGAGGAGTTCGTACGCCGCTACGAGGCGCGGCCGGCCGGGGCCCGTACCGCCGTCCACACCTACCCCGTGCACTTCGGCGAGGCCGACGCCGGTGCACTGCGGCGCGCGGCCGCGAAGACGGGCGGGCACATGGTGGACGCCCGGGGCTCATCCCTTTCCGAGGCGTTC
The DNA here is from genome assembly GCF_040654355.1 of Streptomyces sp. NPDC050704. NCBI lineage: Bacteria > Bacillati > Actinomycetota > Actinomycetes > Kitasatosporales > Streptomycetaceae > Streptomyces > Streptomyces sp. NPDC050704. Next base: position 96,498 of record NZ_JBFAHW010000002.1, read on the forward strand.
AAGGAGATCCGTGGCTGTCGTTGACGCGCAGTGGTGGGGTCTGTGGTGGCCGTGGATGACGGTGTGGCTGATCACCGCGGCCGGTGCGGTGACGCTCGTCGTCGTGCTGGCGCGGCACGTCCGCGAGCGAGGACGGCGGGCCGCCGGGCGGGGGTCCGCGTACAGCATCTGCTTCTACCTCGACGAGAAGGCGGTGATGGACCTCTACCGGATCGGCAACTACAGCGCGGCACTCGAACAGGCCGTCGAGCACCGGACCAACGTCAACACGAACGTGGGCCTCTGGGGCAAACTGCTGCCCTGGACCATCAAGGCCAACAAGGCCGTCACACAGGAGAAGTTCAGCAGTTACGTCCAGAAGAGCGAGCCGATCTCCGTGATCGGCATGCTGATGGACGCGTTCGAGCGCGCCGACGTCATCGTCCACGCAGACCTGCGCTCCGGGAACGTCACCCCGAACCGCGCCCTCGCCGAGGCCCTCGGCCCGGAGGCCGGGCAGGGCGGCGTCGCGCTGAGCGACATAGAGGAGTTCGTGTCGGTCCGCGGCCGATTCGCCGTGGAGTCGGAGACGTCGGAGGAAATCGTGCTGCGCGCACAGTACGGCGACTCGGAGCAGCCCGCCTACGTCCGAGTCAGCTGCGCCGCCGGAGGCCTGCGCAACGAGAAGATCGACGGAACGTTCCCGGCACGCTGCCTGGGCAAGATGACCGGATGGCGCGTCAACAGCCGGGAGGTCACGCTGGAGGCGATCGCGATCTTCCGGTAGGGCCCCCAGGAGCTCAGGAGTTGAGCTCGGCCAGTACGCGCAGCGTATGCGGATCGGGTGATAGCACCAGCAGATCCGTGACCGGCCCCTTCCGCCACAACTCCAGCCGCTCCGCGATCCGTTCACGCGGGCCGACGAGGGAGATCTCGTCGGCGAAGGCGTCGGGGACGGCGAGTACGGCCTCCTCGCGGCGGCCCGCCAGGAACAGTTCCTGGATGCGGCGGGCCTCCTCCTCGAAGCCCATCCGCGCCATCAGGTCGGCGTGGAAGTTGCGGGCCGCGTGCCCCATGCCGCCGATGTAGAAGCCGAGCATCGCCTTCACCGGGAGCAGCCCTTCGGCGACGTCGTCGCAGACCCTGGCCTGGGCCATGGGCGCGACGAGGAAGCCGTCCGGAGCGGCGTCCAGGGAAGCCTCGTACACATCCGTCCTCATCGGCGACCAGTACAGCGGCAGCCAGCCGTCCGCGATACGGGTCGTCTGCGCGATGTTCTTCGGACCTTCGGCGCCGAGCAGGATGGGCAGTCGGGACCGGAGGGGATGCGTGATCGACTTGAGCGCCTTGCCGATACCGGTCCCGTCCGCACCCCGGTACGGGTGGGAGTGAAAGCGGCCGTCCAGCTCAACCGGGGCCTCGCGCCTGAGGACTTGGCGTACGACATCGACGTACTCCCGGGTCGCGGTGAGCGGCGACTTCGGGAACGGGCGCCCGTACCAGCCCTCGACGACCTGCGGCCCCGACAGTCCGAGGCCGAGCAGCACGCGCCCGCCCGAGAGGTGGTCGAGGGTGAGGGCGTGCATCGCGGTGGTGGTGGGGGAGCGGGCCGCCATCTGGGCAATGGCTGTGCCCAGCTTGATCGTTGAGGTCTGCGCGGCGATCCAGGTGAGGGGTGTGAAGACGTCGGAGCCCCAGGACTCGGCGGTCCACACCGAGTCGTAGCCGAGCCGCTCGGCCTCCTGGGCGAGTGGCACGTGGTCGGCGGAGGGGCCGCGGCCCCAGTAGCCGAGTGCGAGACCGAGCCGCATACAAGCCTCCTGACGTCCCGTCAGATCACCGCCGGATATCCGGGCGACTGGCGACTGTACGGGAACGGCCCCCCACCCGGAAGAGCTCCGGAAGTGAGGGGCCGTGGGAACGGGAACCAGGGGCCGTCAGCCGCGCTGGATACCGCTCGTGTCCTGAAGCACACCGCGGCGGCCGTCCTGCGTCTGCGCCACCAGGCTCGGGCCGCGCTGCTCGACGGCCAGGTACCAGGTGCCCGGCGCCAGTTCGGCGATCGGCGTCGGCGAACCGTCCTCCGCGAACAGCGGACGCGGCACCGGCACGGCGAACCAGAACGGCGAGAAGTCCCCGGCGGGCTGCTGCGCCTGCGGGGCCTGCGCCTGCTGGGGCTGCTGCGGCTGACCGGGCTGCGCGCCGAACGGCTGGCCGGTCTGCCCCGGCATACCCTGCTGCGGCTGACCACCGTACGGCTGCGGCTGACCCGGCTGCTGGGCACCCGGGTAACCGTAACCACCCTGCGGCTGACCGCCGTAGGGCTGGGGGGCGGCGGGCTTGGGGGCCGGGATGAGGGCGGCCTTGAGAGCCGGGACCAGGGGGGTGGCGATGGCGGCACCCGCGAGGACGAGGGTGGCGATGAGGGCGAGGATCAGACCCATGCCGGCGCTGACGCCGCTGTCCGAGGCGCTGGCGTTGTCCGTGCCACCGAGCGGGTCGAAGATGTTCCCGAGCGCGCTCCAGGCGGCGAAGACCGTGAAGGCGACGCCGAACTGACCGAGGTCGAGGCCGACGACCTTGGGGGCTTGCGGCAGGCCGTGCGCCACGATGATGAGCGCGGCGCCGATGATGCCCGCGAGGACGACGCCCATCAGGACCGGCCCGCTCTCCCAGGAGTTCGGGAATTCGGCGCTGTCCGGGGCCCCGTCGACGGAGTAGATGTCGAGGAACGACGCGATCAACAGCAGGACCGCTGCTCCGATCACCACGCCGTCGCCTCGAGTGAGGGAGCGGATATTCACTTCAGGTCGTCCTTCGTCAGTCGTCTCGTCATCGGTGGAGGCATCGCTGTCACCATGTCGCCGTCAGGCCGCGGTGTGAAGCGCGGGGAGTGGCCCCTCATCGTAGGAAGGACACTATCGTCCGCCCCGCACGGGTGTCCGCCCGGATGAACGCGCTGATCACGACTCGTGCAGGAAACTCACAATTCCCTCAGAGATTCCGTTTGCCGCCTTCTGCCGCCAGGCGCCGCTGGTCAGCAGCGCCTCGTCCTTGCTGTCGCGCATGTTGCCGCACTCGATGAACACCTTCGGAACCGTTGACAGATTGAGACCGCCGAGATCCTTCCGGACGTCGAGGCCGGTGCCGTCGCCGATGTAGTTCGAGGGCGCGCTGCCGGTGGCGCGTACGAAACTGCCGGCGATGCGCTCGCCGAGTTCGCGGGACGGGGCGACGATCGGCCGGGTGTCGGCGGCGCCCGCGCGCACCGAGCCGGGCAGGATCACATGGAAGCCGCGGTTGCCGTCCGCCGAACCGTCCGCGTGGACGGAGACCACGGCGTCCGCGTCCGCCTGGTTGCCGATCCGGGCCCGCTCGTCCACGCACGGCCCCCAGGCGCGGTCGCCGTCCTGCGTGAACTTCACCGTGGCGCCCTGCTCTTCGAGCAGCGTGCGTAGCCGCCGGGAGACGTCGAGGGTGAACTGAGCCTCCGTGTAACCGGCGTTGGTGGACGTACCGGTGGTGTCGCACTCCTTGGAGTTCGTCCCGATGTTCACCTTGCGGTTGATCTCGGACGTGTGCTGGAAGTTGCCGGGATTGTGCCCGGGGTCGATGACGACGACCTTGCCTTTGAGGGGGCCGGAGGCGGCGGGCCGAGAGGCCGACGGCGAGGAGGACGTACCGGATTCCTTGCCGTCGCTGCCGCTTCCGTTTCCGCCGCTGCCGTCGCTGCTGTCCTCGGCATCCGTCTTCGGAGCGGTCGGCGACGCGGGGGCGTTCGACAAGGGCGACTGCGCGCCCGCCCGGTCAGACCCGCCCCCACCGGGGTCCCCCGACGCCTGCCACATCAGCCATCCGCCCAGCGCCCCCACCACGAGCGCGGCACCGGCAACGGCCACCGGCCTGCGCAGGGTGCGGCGCGGCGGGCGGGAGGGATCGAAGTCAGGACCTACGTACGACACGCCTGCCACCTTACGGGGAGGCCCCGGGGTCCGCAGGCTCCGCACGCGGCACTCCCGACGATGCCGACGGCCGTACGCGACGAAGGCGGGCCGGAGCACTCCTCCCCGGGTGCTCCGGCCCGCCTTCGTCGTGTACGGCCGCCAGGCCGGACGTCTATGTGTCGGAGATGTCGAGCCTGCTCACCTTGATGGCCGACGTGTCGTGCTCCCAGACGACGAAGAACTTGCCGGGCGCGTACTCGTCGGCCATCGGGTACGTGTCCCAGCCCGCACCCGTACCGGCCGGTGTCGGGTCGTCCGAGGGGCCGTCGGCGAACAGCTTGGCGGCTCCCCAGGCCTGACCGGGGCTCTTGACCTTGTAGTTCAGGACCTTGCGGTAGGCACTGGCGTCGAGGGAGGTGTTGGCGATGGTCAGATACCGGCCGGCGCTGTCCGTGGTGAAGAACACCTTGGAGTCGTAGGAAGGCACGTTGCCGTCCAGGACGAAGTCGGTCCAGGTCTGGCCGCCGTCGGTGCTGGTGGCCGTCACCGCGGAGACCTTCGACACGGCGTAGCTGCTGCGGGCGACCATGACCAGCCTGTTCGGGTCGTCCTGCGAGACCGTGAGCTGCGGTTCGCCGCCGAGGTACTTGTTCGGGTCCGGCACGGCGGGGCGGGCGACCCACTTCTTGAGGTCCGTGGAGTACAGCACCCCGTTCGCCCTGCCCGACGCCCAGTACGGCATGACGTGCGCCCCGTCGGCCAGTTGGAGCGGACGTCCGGCGAAGGCGAGGTTCCCGAGGCCCTCGTCGGCGGTGGTGGCCGGGTCGTCGAGCGGCATGTCGACGGCGTAGTCCTCCCAGGTGTGCCCCTGGTCGGTGCTGCGCTTGACGACGATGTCGTCGATCGGCAGACCGTTGTCGTTGTTTCCGTCGCCGTCGGTCTCGCTGTCGTCCTTGACCGGGGTACGGCCGAGATACGCGAAGAGCTCGTCGCCCACCTGGTAGAGGGTGACGTAGTGCCAGAGGTACTCACTGGTCTCCCGCGCCAGCACCTTCGGGTGGGACCACTTCGCGCCGCCGTCGGTGGTGTACGAGTACCGGATGTACCCCTCGTCGACCCGGCCGGGCAGCGTGCCCTCCCGCCAGGCCACGACCGCGTTGTTCGAGCTGGTGCTGATGATGTCGGGGACGCGGGGGCCGTCGCCCTCGGTCTCCTGGTTCGTGTAGACCGTCCGCACGTCGGAGACCCCCGCGGCGGACGCGCTGTCGGGAGAGACGAGGAGGGCCGCGAGCAGGGCCGCGACGAGGGTGAGGAACGTCGTCAGGTAGAACGGCTTCGGCGCTCGCGAGGGCCCGTGTCCCGTTACCAGAGCCATTGCTGGTCCCTCCCCGAGCAGGTCCACTGCATGGCCTCGGTCCCGTTGGTCGTGGTGCTGTTGGGGATGGCCAGGCAGAGGGAGCTGTTGTCGTTCCGCAGCCGGTCGGTCCCGTCGTGGGCCCAGACCTGGTCGGTGTTGTCGCCGCACGGCCACTGGATGGCCTTGGCGCCCCCGGCCGTGCTCGAACCCCCGATGGCGAGGCACTTGCCGGTCGCCTGGTTGCGCACCCGGTAGCCGTTCGGCACGGGTTCGAGCGTCCAGTACTGGCTCGCGCTGGTGCTGCAGGTCCACTGGATCAGCACGACCCCGTTGTCCGGGTCGGCGTTGGGGACGGCGAGGCACTTTCCGGTGCCTTGGTTGTAGAGCCTGGCGTAGACGGGGGCCTCGGCCGTCACCGCGCTCTCGGCCGCCGACGCCGTGCCGGTCAGCGAGGAACCGGCCAGTACGGGCGTGGCCGCCAGGGCGGCAACCGTCATCGCGACGGAGGTTCTTCGCACTCCTGAGAGTCCGGGTATTCGGAGTGTTCTACCCATCAAGGGCCTTCTCTTCCGCGTTTCGACGCATTGGCAACGGTGGGCGAACGCCGCCTCGCCAGCATGTGGGACGACTCCTGAGGCTGTCGTTGACGGTGAGTCCACAGTTGCTTGACCTTGCGTCTACTCCCGTTACTCCCGTTACTCCCGTTACTCCCGTTACTCCCGTACGGACAGCGCCTGGTGCCGGTACTCCATGGGTGAGAGGCCGTAGGCGGTACGGAAAACGCGGGTGAAGGCCGAGCCGGGCGGGAGGCCCCAGCGTGCGGCGATGGTGTGGACGGGCGTGGCGCGCAACGCGGGATCGGCCAGATCGCGGCAGGCGCCCTCCAGCCGCCGGGCGCGGATCCAGGCCGCGACGGTTTCGCCCCGGCCCTGTTCCTGGAAGAGCCGGTGCAGGTAGCTGAGGGAGATGTGGTGCGCGGCGGCGATCACGGGCGGTGTCAGTTCCGGATCGTGCAGGTTCTGCCGGATGAACGCCCGTATGTGCGCGGTCATGGTCCGATGGCGGGTCTCCGGCGACAGGGCGTCCTCCGCGTCGAGCACCTGGGCGAACCAGGCCGCCAGGAGATCGATCAGAACCGACCCCAGCCGCGGTGCGTCGGACGGCCGGAGGGAGTCGGCCTGCTGGTCGAGGCCGGTGAGGAACCCCGTCAGCAGCGCGCCCGTTCCCTCCTGCCCCGACAGCCGTCTGCCCAGCAGCGCCCGAATCCGGTCGGGGGACAGGGGCAGCAGCGCCTTGGGGAAGTCCACGGCCACACCCGTGATCACGCGGCGGTCCCCGTCGTTCGGCGGTCGCACTTCGTACGGCTCCGAGGTGTCGGTCACCCACAGGTCGCGTGGGCCGTACACATCGGTCCGCCCGATGTGATCGAGCCCCAGCCCGCCGCCGAGCACCAGCGACAGGTGGTACATCTCGGGGTCGGACTGCCGCACCAGTTTCTCGGTCCGCCGGAACCGCGACGGCAGCACCGACACCGGCCACACCATCACAGGGCCCAACTCCATCAAGCGCTGTTCCGCCCAGAAGTCGGCGGCGTGGGCACTGGTGATGTGGCTCGGTGCGATCGCCCGGTGGACCAGCTCACTCCAGTAGTCGAACCTGTTCTCGACAGGTACGTCGTCGCTTCGGAAAACCGTCCCGATCATCCCGCCCCGCTTCTCCCCGACCACGGACGCGCCGCCGTCGAATTCCGCCCGTGCGGAGAGTACTTCAATCATCAAACGGTGGGTTCGGGCGCCGTGGGCGGCCGTCTCGGCCGGGACATCGCGGCCACGGGCGACAGGAGACGGGCGATCCCGACTCCGATCGTGGCTGCCGTCAGATCCCTGCCCCCGTCCGCCGCAGCACGCGCAGCGAATCCGTCACCGAGATCTCCGTGAAGGCGCCCGACTCCAGCGCCCGGAGATACACGCGGTACGGGGCCTGCCCCGTGAGCTCGTCCACCGGGTCGGGGAAGACGTCGTGGATGAGCAGGAGGCCGCCCTCGGCGACGTGCGGCGCCCAGCCCTCGTAGTCGCCGGTCGCGTGTTCGTCGGTGTGGCCGCCGTCGATGAAGACGAGGCCGAGGGGGGAGGTCCAGAACGCGGCCACCTGGGGCGAGCGGCCGACGATCGCGACCACGTGGTCCTCCAGGCCCGCCCGGTGGAGAGTACGGCGGAAGGTGGGGAGGGTGTCCATGCGGCCGAGTTCGGGGTCGACCGTCGTCGGGTCGTGGTACTCCCAGCCCGGCTGCTGCTCCTCGCTGCCGCGGTGGTGGTCGACCGTGATCGCCGTCACCCCGGCCTCGCGTGCCGCGTCGGCGAGCAGGATCGTCGAGCGGCCGCAGTACGTGCCGACCTCCAGGATCGGCAGCCCCAGCCGGCCGGCCTCGGCGGCGGCCTCGTACAGCGCGAGCCCTTCGCCCACGGGCATGAACCCCTTGGCCGCCTGGAACGCGGCGAGGATCTCCGGCTTGGGTGCCGCGGGCATGGGGTCCTCCAGCTGGTACGGGGGCTGTGGATGTACTCGTGCGGGGTCGTGCGGGGCTGTACGTGTCTGTGGGCGCCCCATGCTGCCGCAGACCCCCGCCGCGTGGGCGACGGGGGTCTGCGGATCACTCGAAGCGAGCCCGAGGGTCAGGCGGGAACCCCGGCGTTCTCGGCCGGCAGCGCGAGGTCCACATCCACCGGACGGTCGTCGCCCGCGTGCGTCGCCGACGAGGCGAGCGGTCCGTGGCCGGTGGCCTTGGCGGCCAGGACGTACGCGCCCCGGGCGGGCACGGCGAGCGCGTAGCTGCCGTCCGCCGCGGAGAGTGTCGCGCCCGCCTGGCGGCCGCGCGGGTCGATCAGCGTGACCTTCGCGCGGGAGACCGGCCCGCCCTCGGCGTCGACGACCCGGCCGCGGAAGCCGCCGAGCACCTCGTACGCCCGCTCCAGCGCCGCGTCCTCCTCGCTGTTGGCCCGCAGCTGCGGCGCGGTCGCCCGGCGCTGCCGCGGCAGGAACAGCGCGAAGACCAGGCCGACCGCGACCGCGCCCGCGGCGATCATGAAGGAGACGCGGAAGCCGTGCATGGTGGGTATCGCGACGCCGTTCACGTTGTTCGCCGTGTTCGCAAGGACCATGCCGATGACGGCGCTGGACACGGACGTACCGATCGAGCGCATCAGCGTGTTGAGGCCGTTGGCCGCGCCCGTCTCGGACGCGGGGACGGCGCCGACGATCAGCGCGGGGAGCGAGGAGTACGCGAGGCCGATGCCCGCGCCCAGGACGACCGCGATGACGACGGTCTGCCAGGCGGCGCTCATCAGGCCGAGGCCTGCGCCGTAGCCGATCGCGATGATCAGCATGCCGAGGATGAGGGTGACCTTCGGGCCGTACTTCGCCGAGATCCGGGCGTACACCGGCGCCGTGAACATCATCGTCAGGCCGAGGGGGGCCACGCACAGTCCCGCGACGACCATGGACTGGCCGAGGCCGTAACCGGTCGAGGTGGGCAGCTGGAGCAGCTGGGGCAGGACGAGTGAGACGGCGTAGAAGGCGACGCCGACCATGATCGAGGCGAGGTTGGTGAAGAGCACGGCGGGCCGGGCCGTGGTGCGCAGGTCGACCAGCGGAGCCTTCACCCGCAGCTCCATCACGCCCCACAGGAAGAGGACGACCGCCGCCGCGCCGAACAGGCCGAGCGTCGTGCCGGACGTCCAGCCCCAGTCACTGCCCTTGGTGATCGGCAGGAGGAAGAGGACGAGTCCTGCGGACAGACCGAGCGCGCCCCAGACGTCGAAGGTGCCCTCGGCGCGCATCGGGGACTCCGGTACGAAGAGGAGGGTGAGCAGGATCGAGAGGACGCCGAGGCCGGCGGAGCCGAAGAAGAGGGCGTGCCAGTCGGCGTGCTGCGCCACGAGCGCGGCGAGCGGCAGCGCGAGGCCGCCGCCGACGCCGATCGAGGAGCTCATCAGGGCCATCGCCGAGGGGAGCTTCTCGCGCGGCAGTCCGTCGCGCATCAGGCCGATGCCGAGGGGGATGGCGCCCATCGCGAAGCCCTGCAGGGCGCGGCCGACGATCATCACGAGCAGGTCACTGGTGAAACCGGCGATCAGCGAGCCCACGACCATCACGGCCAGGCTCGTGATCAGCATCCGCCGCTTGCCGAAGAGGTCACCGAGGCGCCCCATGATCGGCGTCGACACGGCGCCCGCGAGCAGGGTCGAGGTCATCACCCAGGTGGCGTTGCCGGGCGAGGTGCTCAGCAGCTCCGGCAGGTCCTTGATGACCGGCACGAGCAGGGTCTGCATCACCGCGACAACGATGCCCGCGAAGGCCAGTACCGGCACGATTCCGCTGCCGCTCGGCCTTCGCGTGCGCGGGTCCGTCGCTGTCCGGGTCATTACGTGCGGCCTCCAGAGGTGGGAGCGGGGTATGTGCATGGTGAACCCCGTGTGCCGAGGCAACTATTCCGTTGCTTCGAGCCCCTAACGAATTCTTGACCTCTTCATTACGTACGGGTCCGCATTCCCCTCGCATCTGACCTACCGTCAGATTGGAACGTGTTCTAGTCTGTCGCCGCATGGGGATCGGGATCACGCGGGAACAGCGGGACCTGGCCGAGGCCGTGCGCGGCTGGATCGCCCGGACGGTGCCACCTGAAGAGGTGCGCAAACTCCTCGACGCGCCGGGCGGCCAGGGCGGCAGACCCGCGTACTGGGACGCGCTCGCCGCGCAGGGGTTCCTGGGCGGGCACCTTCCGGAGGCGTACGGCGGCGGGGGCGGGACCTTCCTCGATCTCGCCGTCGTCCTGGAGGAGGCCGCGCGGGCGGCACTGCCGGGGCCGTACGCCGCGAACGCCCTCGCCTCTCTGGTGCTCGCGGAAGCGGGTGTGAGTGCGGGTGCGGGCGAGCTGGTCAGGGCGCTGGCCGGTGGGGAGCGGATCGGGGCGGTGGCCTTCGGGCCGGGGACCGGCACGCTGACCGCTGTCGCCGGAGCGGACGGCGTGGACGGTGCGGGCGACGCGGGCGGGTACGTGCTCGACGGAACGGCGCCGCCCGTTCTGTCCGGGGGCGACGCGGACCTGCTGATCCTGGAGGCATCCCTGGCGGACGGCCGGTCGCTGTGGGTGGCCGTGGATGCCGCGCACCTGTCCGTGCGCGTGCACGAGAGCGCCGACCCGACACGGGCCACGGCGGAGGTGGTGGCCACGGGGGTCCGCGTCCCGCCCGACCGGGTCCTCGACCTCGGCGACAACGGCTCCGGTCTCGTACGGGATCTCGCCGCCGCCGTGTTCGCCGCCGACGCGTGCGGGACCGCCGCCTGGGCGCTGGAGACGGCTGTCGCGTACGCGAAGGTACGGGAGCAGTTCGGGCGGCCGATCGGTCACTTCCAGGGGATCAAGCATCTGTGCGCCGACATGCTGGTGCGCGTCGAGCAGGCCCGGGCACTGGCGTGGGACGCGGCTCGCGCGGTCCAGGAGCCCGACGGAGTACGGGAGCCCGACGAAGGACGGGAGTTCGGGGTACGGGAGTTGGTGACCGCGCTGGCCGCCGGGGTCGCGCTCGACGCGGCCTTCTCGTGCGCCAAGGATTGCATTCAGGTGCTGGGCGGCATCGGGTTCACCTGGGAGCACGACGCGCACCTCTTCCTGCGACGGGCCCTGGTGGCCCGGCAGTTGCTCGGCGGCGGACATCTCCTACGGGCACTCGGTCCGGCGGAGAACGGGGCGAGGCGCGAGCTTCGTACGGAGCTTCCGGCGGAGGAGGCCTCGCGCTACCGGGGGTATCGGGTGGCGGCCCGCTCGGTCATAGCGCGGATAGCCGGGCGAGGGCTCGAACCAGCCGCCGTACGACGCGAGTTGGCGCCCACCGGATACGCCGCGCCGCATCTGCCACCGCCCTACGGACTCGGTGCCGGGCCCGTCCAGCAGCTCGCCGTGCAGGAGGAGCTGGCCGCCGCCGGAGTGCGGGTCGGTGAACTGGGGATCGCCACCTGGGTCGTACCGTCGCTCATCGCGTACGGCACCCGGGAACAGCAGGAGCGCTATCTGCTGCCGACGCTGCGTGGGGACGTGCTGTGGTGCCAGCTGTTCTCGGAGCCCGGGGCCGGGTCCGACCTGGCCTCGCTGCGGACGCGTGCCGAGCGGGCGACGGACGGGACCTGGCATGTCAACGGGCAGAAGGTGTGGACGAGTTCGGCCCGGTGGGCGGACTACGGGATCCTGCTCGCCCGGACGAACCCGGACGCTCCCAAGCACAAGGGGCTCACCTACTTCGTCGTCGACATGAAGAACACCGACGGCATCGAGATCCGGCCGCTGACCGAGATCACCGGCGAATCGCTGTTCAACGAGGTCTACTTCGACGACGTGGTGCTGCCTGCCGACGCCGTGGTCGGTTCCGTGGACGACGGCTGGCGGGTCGCCCGCAACACCCTCGGCAACGAACGCGTCCACATGGCCGACCAGTTGACCTTCGGCACCGGCCTGGAGGCACTCGTCGACCGGGCACGGACCGGCGGCCTCGACGACGCCGTACGGACCCGCATCGGGGCCCTGCTCGCGGAGGCGCACGCGCTGGGCTGCATCGGCCTGCGGACGACCATGCGGCAGGTCTCGGGTGCGGACCCGGGCGCCGGAGCCTCCGTACGCAAGCTCGTACAGACCGCCCACCAGCAGAAGGTCGCCGAGCTGGCACTCGAACTCCTCGGCCCCGACGGCGCGTTGCGCGAGGGCGCCGGAGAGCGGGCCGTACACGAATTCCTGCTCTCCCGGTGTCTGACCATCGCCGGCGGGACGACGCAGGTGCAGCTGAACGTGGTCGCCGAGCGCATCCTCGGCCTGCCCAGGGACTGAGGGACTGAGGGACTTACGGACTGAGAGGGAGCGGATGAAGGCGTACGTCGTCGGGGTCGGCATGACGAAGTTCGAGAAGCCCGAGACCCGGGAGTGGCAGTACTGGGACATGGTGAAGGAGGCGGGCACCAACGCCCTTGAGGACGCCGGGATTTCGTACGCCGACGTCGAGCAGGTACCGGTCGGCTACTGCTTCCAGGCATCCACCGCCGGGCAGCGGGCCGCGTACGAACTGGGCCTGACCGGTGTGCCCGTCTACAACGTCAACAACAACTGCGCGACCGGATCGACCGCGTTGATGCTGGCGCGGCAGTTCGTCGAGGGCGGGATCTCGGACTGCGTACTGGCACTCGGCTTCGAGAAGATGAAGCGGGGATCGCTGGGCGGAGGGGCCGACGGAGGCGACTTCGCGACCTCGCCCGTCGCCCGGCACTACGGTGTCATGGCCGCCCGGCACGGCTTCGAGATGACCCCGCCCACCGCACAGATCTTCGGCGGCGCGGCACGCGAGCACATGGAGCGGTACGGCACCACGGAGGCGCAGTTGGCCGCCGTCGGCGCCAAGAACCACCGCCACTCGGCGAACAGTCCGTACGCCCAGTTCCAGGACGTGTGGACGGTCGACGAGATCCTCGCCTCGAAGACGATCCACCGGCCGCTGACCAGACTCCAGTGCTCGCCCACCTCCGACGGGGCGGCCTCCGCCGTCGTCGTGTCCGAGCGGTTCGTGGAGCGGCACGGGCTGGGGGAGCGGGCCGTGGAGATCGTTGCGCAGGCGATGACCACGGACACGGAGGAGTCGTTCGCGTCCGGGTCGTGTATCGACGTCGTCGGGCAGCCGATGTCCCGGGCCGCCGCCCGGCAGGTGTACGAGAAGGCCGGGCTCGGGATCGAGGACGTCGACGTGGTCGAACTGCACGACTGCTTCTCCGTCAACGAACTGCTCACGTACGAGGCGCTCGGCATGTGCGAGCCGGGGGAGTCCGGGAAGCTCGTGGAGTCGGGGGCGACGACGTACGGCGGTCGGTGGGTGGTGAACCCCTCCGGAGGGCTGATCTCGAAGGGGCATCCCCTGGGGGCCACCGGGATCGCGCAGGTGGCCGAGCTGGTGTGGCAGCTGCGGGACGAGGCCGGGGCACGGCAGGTGGCACGCGCACGTGTCGGGCTCGCGCACAACATCGGTCTCGGCGGCGCGGCGGTGGTGACGCTGTTCAGGCGGGCGTGACGCTCCGCGGGAAGGGCGGTACTGGTGCTGCGGGCCGGGGTGGGCTGGTCGCGACTGATGCTGCGGGTCGGTGGGGGCTGGTCGCGCAGTTCCTCGCGCCCCTAAAGGGGCGCGGCACCGCAACGGAGGTCCGCGGTGGTCCTAGGTCTTGTGGTGGATCGTCCGTCCAGCGAAATCCCGATGTACGGGGCAGGGCGGCGCTGCGAGCATGACACCCATGCTCCGAGCCGCCGCTGAGATACCCGTGTCCCGTCGTTCCGCACCGCCCACCTGGGTGGTGGTCGCACTTGCCTGCGCGGGACAGTTCCTCGTCGTCCTCGATGTGTCCGTCGTCAACGTGGCGTTGCCGTCGATGCGCGCCGACCTGGGGCTGAGCGCCCCGGGCCTGCAGTGGGTCGTCAACGCGTACTCGATCGCCTTCGCCGGCTTCATGCTGCTCGGCGGGCGGGCCGGGGACCTGTACGGGCGCAAGCGGATGTTCCTCATCGGGCTCGCGCTCTTCACGCTCGCCTCCCTCGGCGGCGGGCTCGCCCAGGAGGAGTGGCAGTTGCTGGCCGCGCGGGCCGTGCAGGGGCTGGGGGCGGCGGTCCTCGCGCCCTCGACGCTGACGATCCTCACCTCGGCCGTGCCCGAAGGGGCGCCGCGCGCGCGTGCCATCGCGACCTGGACCGCGGTCGGCGCCGGCGGCGGCGCGGCGGGCGGACTCGTCGGCGGGCTGCTGGTCGACGGGCTGTCGTGGCGTTGGGTGCTGCTGATCAACGTGCCCATCGGCGCGGTGGTGCTGGCCGGCGCCCTGCGCTGGCTCGTCGACAGCCGGGCCGGTGACAGGCGGCGGCTCGACCTGCCGGGCGCGGTGCTTGTGACGGCCGGGCTCGCGACCCTCGCGTACGGGATCGTGCAGACCGAGGCCGAGGGGTGGACCTCGGCCGCCACGCTGGCGCCGCTGTCCGGCGGGGCCGCCCTGATCGCGCTCTTCCTGCTGGTCGAGGCGCGGACGAAGGCGCCGCTGATGCCGCTGAAGCTGTTCCGGCTGAGGGCGGTGTCCTCGGCGAACGTGGCGATGTTCCTGTGCGGGGCGGCGATGTTCTGCATGTGGTTCTTCATGACGCTGTACGCGCAGAACGTGCTCGGCTACTCGCCGCTGGAGGCCGGGCTCGCGCTCGCGCCGAGTTCCCTGGCGGTGGTGCTGGGCTCGAAGGCCGCGCCGCGGTTCATGGCGGTCGTGGGTGCGCGCGGTGTCGCGCTGACCGGGATGCTGGTGGCGGCCGTCGGGTTCGGCTGGCAGTCGACGCTGAGCGCCGACGGCTCGTATCTCACCGCGATCATGTTCCCCGGGATCCTGATGATGCTCGGCGCCGGGCTGAGCGCGACACCGCTCGCCGCGCTGGCCACGTCGGAGGCCGAGCCGGGGGACGCCGGACTGGTGTCCGGGCTGGTCAACACGTCGCGCACGATGGGCGGTTCGCTCGGTCTCGCGGTGATGTCGACGATCGCGGCGACCCGGACCGGCGCCGGGACGTCGGACGAGGCGCTGACCGAGGGGTACGCGCTGGTGTTCCGGACGGGGGCGGGGGTGCTGCTCGGGGGTGCGGTGCTGATGGCGGTGTGGTTGCCGCGGCGGGTGGGACCGCGGGCGAAGAGGACCGCCACGGGGTCCTGAAGGCCGGGGCGCCCGCCCTGCCGCCGAGGATCTACAACCACCCCTGCTGCCGGGCCTCCCGCATCGCCGCCATGCGGTTGCGGGTGCCCGTCTTGCCGATCGCCGAGGACAGGTAGTTGCGGACCGTCGACTCGGAGAGGTGCAGCTTCGTCGCGATGTCGGCGACCGTCGCACCGTCCACCGAGGCATTCAGTACGTCGCACTCACGGGCGGTGAGTGGATTGGGCCCGGCGCTCAGCGCGACCGCGGCGAGGGCCGGGTCGATGACGGTCTCGCCGGTCAGGACGCGGCGGATCGCCTCGGCCAGTTCCTCCACGGGCCCGTCCTTGACCAGGAACCCCGCGGCACCGGCCTCCATGGCCCGTCGCAGATACCCAGGACGTCCGAAAGTGGTGAGGATCAGCACCCGGCAGTCGGGTACTTCGTCCCGCAACCGGGCTGCGGCGTCCAGCCCGCTGACACCGGGCAACTCGATGTCCAGCAGGGCGACATCGGGCCGCGACTCCAGGGCCGCGCCCACGATGGCGTCCCCCGTTCCGATCTGCGCGACCACCTCGATGTCCGCCTCCAGCCCGAGGAGCAGCGCGAGGGCCCCCCGCATCATCCCCTGATCCTCGGCAAGGAGAACCCGGATGGACTTGGCGGGCCGATGGTCCCGCGGCATCTCGTTCACGAGCCAAGATTAGGGCGCGGGCGACGGAACGGACGTGCGGACGGCGCCGACAACGTGGACGTGCGCGGGACGGCGGGCGTGGCGGGATTGGCGGGCGTGCGCGGGATGGCGGGCTTGGCGGTCTCGGCAGGCGTAGCGGTCTCGGTGGGCTTGGCGAGCGTGGCGGGCTGGTGGTCTCGGAGGGCTTGGCGGGCGTGGTGGGCTTGGCGAGCCTGGCGGGCTTGGCGGCTTCGGAGGGTTCGGAGGGCTCGGCGAGCCTGGCGGGCTTGGCGGCTTCGGAGGGCTCGGCGGGCGTGGCGGTCTTGGTGGGCGTGGCGGGCGTAGGCAGCAGCGCCCGGACATGGCTGAGCGGCAACGTCGAACTCCGGCGGGCTCCGGCAGTCCCAAAGGGGCGCGGGGAACTGCGCGACCAGCCACGACGAACCCGCAGCCGACGCACCGGACTTCCACCGGAGCCCATAGACGTGGGGGGGAGGGGGGAGAGCCCCCGCCCCCCGCTCAGGCAGCCGTCCCCGGAGCAGAGGCTTTGGCCGAAGCGTCCGATGCGGCGGCCGCATCCGGCACCTCCGCCGACGAGGCAGCCGTCTCCGCAAACCCGACCGCCCCCACGGCAAACTCCCCCGCCCCCACCGGAGGTTCCCCCGACTCCACCGGAAGTTCCGCCGTCACCACGAACCCACCCCGCGCCCCGGCACCCGCTGTCAGTGAACCGCCCGCCGCCCCGAGCCGCTCCGTCAGCCCCTTCAGACCGGTGCCGCCGATGCCGCCGATGCCCGGGGGCGGAGGCGGGGCCGGCGAGTCGACCCGTACGCCATGGCCGTCGTCCGCGACGCGTGCGCGGACCCGTTCCGGCGAGCCGTCCACCGTGATCTCGCAGCGCGTCGCCCCGCTGTGGCGCACCACGTTGGTGACGGCCTCGCGGACGACCCAGCCCAACAGGGCCTCGGTCCTGGCGGGCAGCGGCGGCCCCGACTGCCGGACAACCGGTTCGATGCCGGCGGCCCCGAGCACCGAGCGGGCCCGGTCGAGTTCGGTGGCGAGACTGCCCTCGCGGTAACCCGTGACCGCTTCGCGGATCTCGGTGAGGGCCTGGCGGCCGACCGACTCGATGTCGCCGACCTGGACGAGTGCCGCGTCCAGGTCGCGATGGGCCAGGCGGCGGACCGCCTCCGACTTCACGACGATGACGGAGAGCGTGTGGCCGAGCAGGTCGTGCAGGTCACGGGAGAAGCGGAGGCGTTCCTTCTCGACGGCACGGTGGGCCAACTCCTCGCGGGCGGCGCGGAGTTCGCGGACGGCCTCGGAGAGGGAGAGGATCGCGGCCGTGACCATGGTGGAGAGGAAGGTGCCGTAGGCGATGTTCACGGCGTCCCAGCCGTCCCGCAGCCCGGCGATCACGCCCGCGAGCGCGCTCAGGCCGATGCCGGTCCTGCCGAGCCACCGGCCCCGGACGATCGCGCCCGCGGCCAGGCCGAGCAGCGGGAAGAGAAGGAGCCAGCTGCCGCCGTAGAGGACGGCGAGGACGCAGGTCACCGCGCCCATCGCGAGCAGGGCGCCCCGGGTGGAGCGGGCCTGGCGCGTCTCCTTCGTGAAGGCGCGGAACACCACATAGATGTAGAGGGTGTTGAAGGCGAACAGGCCGATCCCGCCGATCCAGGGGTTCTCGGTCTCGCCCCGGAAGAGGTTGGAGAAGGCGCCCATGCCCATCAGGAGCCAGGGCAGCAGAGCGAAGCCGTTGGGCGGTGGGCCCAGCTGCTCCGGGAGCTTCCCGGTCTTCCGCACGGCCTGCTGGTCGGCCAGGAACGCCTCCCGGTCGGCCTTCCACTGCGTTCGTGTGTCCTGCCACGCCGACATCTGGCAACTGACCCTTCGCAACCAGGACATGTTCCCTGCTCCCCGTCGGTAACGGATCTCGTTCAGGCGGTCCGGGCGGACTTGCGGTACGACACCACAGCGTACGAGCCGAAGGCGAGCAGCCAGAGGGTCAGCACCAGCACCGCCGCGAGAGCCGGCGCGTGCCCGTCGGCGACCGACGTGCCGAGCTGCGCGAACCGGTTCGTCGGGACGTAGGAGGACACGGACCGCAGCCACTCCGGGAAGAGGGAGAGCGGGAACCACAGGCCGCCGACCACCGAGAGACCCAGATTGCACACCATGTTCACCACCCCCGTGGCCTGCCCCGTCAGCCGGTACCCGTTGCCGAGGCCGAGCAGGGTGAACGGGATCGAGCCGAGCCACAGCAGCAGTGCGATCGCCGCCCACTTCCAGGCGTCCAGGCGTACGCCGTTGACCAGGCCGCCCGCCGCCAGGACCGCGAGAATCGCGGGCAGCACGGTCACCGCGCCCGTCAACGCCCGGCCGACCACGACCTGCCGCGGGCTCATCGGTGTGATCCGCAGCTGCCGCAGCCAGCCGATCGCCCGGTCCTCGGCGACCCCGCCGCCGGTGTTCAGGGCCGAACCCATCGCGCCGTAAGCCGCCATGCCGATCATGGAGGTGGTCTTCCAGCCGCTCTCGCTCTCGTCACCGAGGTTGGTGAACAGCAGATACATCATCACCGGCATCGCGACACCGCCGATCATGAAGCCGGTGTCGCGCAGCGTCCTGCGCACTTCGAGCCGCAGATAGTCGAGCGTCACATGGTTCACCATCACACCGTCTCCAGAGCCTTGTCGGAGGCGGAGGCGGAGGACGTCAGCGCGAGGAACGCGTCGTCCAGCGAGGCCGGCGCCACCTCCAGGCCGCGGATCGCGCCACGCTCGGCGAGCGCGACCACCGTCGCGTCCGAGTCCTCGGTCCGCAGCCGCGCCCGGTCCCCGCGCACCTCCACGGAGACCACGCCCGGCAGCAGCGTCAGCCCCTCCGTACCGGCGCCGGCCAGCTCGAAGGAGACGAGGCTGCCGCCCGCGGCCCGCTTGAGCTGCTCGCCGCTGCCGTCGGCGACGACCCGGCCGTGGTCGATGACGACGATCCGGTCGGCGTTGGCGTCCGCCTCCTCCAGGTAGTGGGTGGAGAAGAGGACGGTGTGGCCGCGCCGCGCGTACCCCCGCATCGAGTCCCAGAAGGCGTACCGCGCCTCCACGTCCAGCGCGGCGGTCGGCTCGTCGAGCACGATCAGCGAGGGGTTCCCGACGAGCGCGACCGCGAACCGCACCCGTTGCGTCTGACCCCCGGAGAGCCGGTCGACGCGCCGCCCGGCCAACTCGGCGATGCCCGCGAGCTCCAGCGCCTCGCGGACGGGCATCGGCGCCGGATACGTACCGCCCACGAAGCCGACCAGTTCGCCCACCGTCACCCGCGGCACCGGCCTGCTGTCCTGGAGCATGGCACCCACGCGGCCCGCCCGTACGGACTCTTCCGGGGCGGCGCCGAAGAGCCGTACGACACCCTCGTCGGGCTCGTTCAGGCCCAGCAGGAGCGAGATGGCGGTGGACTTGCCGGCGCCGTTGCGGCCGAGCAGCGCGACCGTCTCGCCGCGCGAGATCTCCAGGTCGACGCCGTCCACGGCCCGTACCGCGCCGAAGGTCTTGACCGCCCCGGTGAAGGACACGGCCTGCTGGGTCCCGGTTGTTGTCACCCTCGATGTCGCCCTCGATGTCGCCTTCGATACGGCTGTCTTGGTCATGGGTACGACGCTACGAATCCGGGGTGCCGGAGCGGCAGATGCGTATGTACGGACTCGGGCGGGACAAATGTCACGGCCCCGCCCGGCCGACCCTGTCTCTCTCTTATCTGACATGCCGTCAGGAGTCTTCACATGTGCCGGGGGCTGGGCTATACAGGGGTTCGCCGGATTGGAACGCGTTCTAGAACAGGCGGGTTCCGCGGCCCAGTGTCGACCTCGGTGCGGCCGACGGTGCGGACGGCCGCACCGGGGTCTTCCCTGTCAGCAGTCCGGCCAGCAGTCCGGTCAGGAGTCCCGCCAGGAGTCAGGAGCCCCATGCCCATCGACGTTGCCCAGGCCCTCGCGGCGGAGCCCCGGTCCGCCGAGATCGCCTGGGGTCACAAGGACGTCCAGCTCTACCACCTCGGCATCGGCGCGGCCGCCGACCCCGACAAGCACCACCCCGCCACCGACCCCGACGAACTGCGCTACACCCTGGAGTCCAGGCTGCACGTCCTGCCGAGCTTCGCGACCGTCGCTGGCGCGGGCTCACCGGGCGTGATCAACGGCCTCTCCATGCCCGGGGTCGACGTCAACCTCGCGCACGTCCTGCACGGCGGCCAGACCATCGGACTGCACCGCCCGATCCCCGTCGAGGGCAAGGCGGTCGCCACCTCGCGGATCGCGGCCGTGTACGACAAGGGCAAGGCCGCGATCCTCGTCATGCGCACCGAAGTCGCCGACGACGAGGGCCCGTTGTGGACCAACGACGCCCAGATCTTCGTACGCGGAGAAGGCGGCTTCGGCGGCGACCGCGGCCCCTCCACCCGTCCCGAGCCGCCGACGGGCGAGCCGGACCGGACGGTGGAGCGCCCGATCCGCGAGGACCAGGCGCTCCTCTACCGGCTCTCCGGCGACTGGAACCCGCTGCACGCCGACCCGGAGTTCGCCAAGCTCGCCGGGTTCGACCGGCCCATCCTGCACGGACTGTGCACGTACGGGATGACGCTGAAGGCGGTCGTGGACACGCTGCTCGGCGGCGACGTGAGCCGGGTCCGCTCGTACGCCACGCGCTTCGCCGGGGTCGTGTATCCGGGCGAGACGCTGCGGATCCGGATGTGGCAGCTGGACGGTGAGGGCGCCGAGGGCGGTAACGGCGGTATGGACGGAAAGGGCGGTAACGGCGGTAAGGGCGGCACGGTCCGTGTGACGGTGGGCGCCGCCGACCGGGACGACGCGCCGGTTCTCGCCGACACCGTCGTGGAGCACAACTGAGTGTCGTACGTACGTTCCTGAGGGGAGAGCCGCACCATGCGCGCAGCCGTACTGCACGAGATCGGCCAGGACAAGCTCGACATACTCGACGACGTCGAGGCGGTGGGCTTCGGGCCCGGCCGGGTGAGGGTCCGGGTGCGGGCCACCGGCCTGTGCCACTCGGACCTCTCGGCGATGGCCGGAGTCCTGCCGCAGCCCGCGCCGTTCGTGCCCGGGCACGAGGGCGCCGGCGAGATCCTGGAGGTGGGCGAGGGCGTCACGAACGTCAAGCCCGGTGACCGGGTCGTCGTCTGCTGGCTGCCGGCCTGCGGCGCCTGTCCCGCCTGCAAGCGCGGTCAGACCGAGCTGTGCCTCGCCGGGTTCATGAACGCCGGCACACCCAACTTCAAGCGCTCCGGCGGCAGTTCCTCCGACCTGTTCGGCTTCGCGGGCACCGGGACCTTCGCCGAGGAGGTCGTGGTCGACGCGGGCTGCGCGGTGCCGATCCCGGACGACGTGCCCTTCGACATCGCGGCCCTCATCGGCTGCGGCGTCACCACGGGACTCGGCGCCGCCCTCAACACCGCCGACGTGGAGGCCGGTTCGTCGGTCGCCGTCATCGGCTGCGGCGGCGTAGGCATCTCCGCGATCCAGGGCGCGCGGCTCAAGGGCGCCGCCGAGATCGTCGCCGTCGACCCCGTACGGTCGCGCCGTGACGCCGCGCTGAAGTTCGGCGCAACCAAGGCCGTCTCGCCCGACGAACTCGCCGACGCCAAGCAGACGTTGACGGCCGGCGAGGGCTTCGACTACGTCTTCGAGGTCGTCGGCCGCTCCGCCACCGCCCGCACCGCCTACGAGAACACCCGCCGCGGCGGCACGCTCGTCGTCGTCGGCGCCGGCGCCATGGACGACTTCCTCCAGCTCAACATGTTCGAGCTGTTCTTCGACGAGAAGCGGATCCTGCCGTCCATGTACGGCGGAGGGGATGTCCTGCGGTCGTACGAGCGGACCATCGCGCTGTGGCGCGCCGGGCGTATCGACCTGGAAGGGCTGATCACCCACCGGGTGCCGCTGAGCGAGATCAACGAGGCGCTCGACCAGATGCGTACGGGTGTGGCGCTGCGTACGTGCATCGAGATCTGATCGCCGACTGAGCACCGACCGATCGCTGACTGGCACCGATCGACCACCGACTGCTCACCGACCGACCACCAACTCCGGTATGGCTGAAGGGGCCTTGATGTCACTGCCACTTGAGGGGCGGTCCGCGATCGTCACGGGCGCGGGCCGCGGTCTTGGCCGGGCGGAGGCGCTGGAACTCGCCCGGCTCGGCGCCGCCGTCGTCGTCAACGACTTCGGGCAGCCCGGCCGGGACGGCTCCGGCGACGCGTCGGCCGGGCCCGCCGAGGAGGTTGCCGCCGAGATCCGTACGGCGGGCGGCCGCGCGGTCGCGCATACCGGTGATGTGGCCGATCACCAACAGGCCCGGGAACTCGTCGAGTTGGCGGTCGACGAGTTCGGGCAGCTGGACATCCTGGTCAACAACGCGGGCATCCTGCGCGACCGGATGGTCTTCTCGATGTCCGAGGAGGAGTGGGACTCGGTGATCCGGGTCCACCTGAAGGGCCACTTCAACACCACCCACTTCGCGTCCGCGCACTGGCGGGCACGCTCCAAGTCGGCGGGCGCGCCGGTGTACGGGCGGATCGTGAACACCTCGTCGGAGGCGTTCCTGGCGGGTTCCGCCGGACAGCCCAACTACGCCGCCGCGAAAGGCGGAATCGTCGGGCTGACGACGTCCACGGCACTGGCGCTCGCGAAGTACGGCGTCACGGCGAACGTGATCTGCCCGCGGGCCCGGACCCGTATGACGGCGGACGTCTTCGCGGGCTTCGAGGAGCCGGTGGGTCAGGGGTCCGAGGGCCGACTCGATCCGCTCGCACCCGAGCATGTCGCCCCGCTCGTCGGCTACTTGGCCTCACCGGCGGCTGAGCACGTCAACGGTCAGCTCCTCGTCGTGCACGGCGGCATGGTCGCGGTCGTCGAACGCCCGCGGGTGGCCGCCAAGTTCGACACCAAGCAGGACGCCTTCACGTACGACGAACTCGACGCGCTGCTCACCCCGCACTACGCGGACCGGCCGGCGGGGGAGACGTTCGCGGCGGCGGAGGTGCTGGGGCTCAAGCACGGGTGACTGCCGTCGGAGGTGGCGGGAAGCGGGAACGGCCCCGCCCGACGAGCGTCGGGCGGGGCCGTGTGACGAGCGGGCCTGAGGTGTTGGTCAGGCCGCCCTGTCGGTGCGCTCGGCCGGTTTACGGTGCCGGCCGCGAGGGGTCGCCTCGCCTTCCTGCGCGGAGTTCGGCCCCCGGTGCCGGCCGTGGCCACCGTCGGCGGAGGCCTGCGCCGCCGCCACCCGCGGGTCGGCGGCCGTCGTCTCCATGGTGTTCGTGTCGCTCATGTGGAAATTCACCCCGTCAACAAGATCCTTCGGTACAGCGCGGGCGAGTCTAACGGGCGGTTGTGCGGGCGCTGAGGGGTGGTTGTGGCTACTCGGTAGTCACTTTCAGGGGGATGGGAGGGGGGTCGTTTCGGCGGTCTCCGGGACGGCCCGGGGTGCCGCGGGAACCCTTGGATCGACGCGTGGCCCGGCGGCGGTTTCGGCAGCCGACCGGACGCTGAGACTGCGAAGAGCCGGAGGCGCCTCGGCGCTGATGCGCTCGATACGGAGTGGCTGGGTCACTTCGGGGCCGGGGCCGGGGTCGGAGTCTGGGCCGGGGTGGGGATGAGGGCCGGGACCGAGGTGGGGGTGGGGGGCGATGGCGCGAGCGGGTACCGGATCCGCTGGGCGAATGCTTTCAGCGGTTGCCCGCCCGGTGTCTTCGGCGACCGTCCGGCTCGCGCTTCCTGGGCCTGGCACCACATGACCGGTGCTCCCAGCAGCCGCATGCCCTGCGCCCCCACCGCTCGCGAGCCCCGGCCCCTCGCTGCCGACCCGGCCCGCGCCTTCGGCACTCACCCTTCCCGCACCACCGGCGGCCACCCACCCTGCACCACCGGCGGTCACTTGCCCCGGGCCGTCGGCGGCAGGCCGGCCCGTTCCATCTGCGGCTACTCGCCCCGAGCCATCGGCGGCTGCCCGCCCCGCATCACCGGCGGCCGGCCGCCCCGCACCATCTCCGGCCACCCGCCCCCCTCCAACTCCAACTCCAACTTCCGCCACCCACCCCCCACCACCGTTGCCGACAACCCGCCCCGCCCCGCCCCCGTCCCCGCGTGCCAACCGTCGTCCCGCGAAGGCGTTCGCGACCACTCGGCCCACGAGGGGAGCTTGTTGCAGGGGTACGGGACGGGGTGTCGCGGACTCCGGGGGATCCGTGACCGACGGCCCCCGCGGCGCTTCCCCCGACGCCTCGGCCGTCGTACCGTCCGGATCCCCCGGGTCCACGTCCCCCGCCCCCGTGGGTGCGGCCACCCGTGCCACGCCGCACGGCACCGCGTGCGTCGCGTACGGCAGATGGAGCACCCCGTCCCTGGTCCACATCCCGGAGCCCGCCAACCACCCGGCAGGCACCCGGAGTTGGTGGATCTGTCGATCGGTGGGACGCCACACGCCGAGCCAGCTGCCGGACGCGCCGTCGATGCGCAGCGCCACCGCGCAGCTCTCCGGTGTCAGCACCTGGCCAGGCTGGACCGCGAAGGGCGTCAGCAGGCAGCCCGGCAGATGCAGGGACTCCGGGAAGCGCACCGGCAGCGTGCTCCCCAACACCCCCCAGCCGAGCCGCTCCTGACCCGGCGACGGCGCGTCCGAGCGGATCAGGAGCAGCCCGCTGTCGGCGTCCGCCAGCAGCAGCCGGTCGTTGCTCTCCTCGGCGATCTGGAGGAGCGGCGACACCTCGCCGCCACGCTCCAGGTCGACCACCACCGTCTTGGTCCGGCCGTCCAACTCCCGGTCAAGCGCGAGCAGTCGGTCCTCGCCGCCCAGCCACGCCCCGCCCGAGCAGCGCCCCGGCACCTCCGCGAGATGCTCGGGCCCGAAGGCGCCGCCCGCCACCAGCCACACGGCGGTCGAACCCCGGCCCACGGCAAGGGCGTACGCATGCGAGCCGCCCGGAGCCGGCGGCAGCAGCCGCAACTCCGTTCCGCTGTCCGGGCATTCCACCG
Source organism: Streptomyces sp. NPDC050704 (assembly GCF_040654355.1). Taxonomy (NCBI): domain Bacteria; kingdom Bacillati; phylum Actinomycetota; class Actinomycetes; order Kitasatosporales; family Streptomycetaceae; genus Streptomyces; species Streptomyces sp. NPDC050704. Next base: position 121,229 of record NZ_JBFAHW010000002.1, read on the forward strand.
CGCCGAGCGGCACCTCACCCGTCCCAGGGCCGGTCGGGTACAGCAGCGAGAACGCGTGCCGTCCGTCGGCGAGCCGGTGGATGAGCACCCGGCCGTCCGCCATCGGCAGCACCTCCGTGCCGGGCTCCTCCGGCTGGTTGCCGGGCAGCGGCACGGCGTACGGCTCGGGGCCGTCCAGCGTCCAGCGCTCCGGGAACCAGGAATCGCCGTCCAGGGCCAGGCGCGCCGCGTAGGACCCGTCGGCGGTGATCACGCACCCTGCCCGCGCGGTCCACGGGTTCCCGTTCCCCTCCGCGGTATCGATGGCACAGGCCGTCATCGTTCGGTCACCTCCGAAGGTCGAAACTAGTTTTCGCACGCACAGACGTGGGACCGGGAGGCGGCCGCTTCACACATAAGGATGGTCAGGTCCCGATTCGCCTGAGGGAACGGGGGCTGGTGTGCTGGACGGGATCGAAGCGGTTTATGTTTAGGGTCACCTAAGTGCTGCCTGTGAGGGTGCCCCAGTGCCCCAGTGCCCCGTACCCCGCCGTGCAGTGCAGTGCAGTGCCGCACCGCCCGACCCCGAACGCTTGGAGTGTGTCCCGATGTCCCTTCGACGCAGAGGCCCCGCCGCCGTTGCCCTCGCGGTGGCCGCCGCGCTCTCACTCGCGGCCTGCGGGGCGAGCGACGGAGGCGACGGAAACTCGGCCTCCGGTAAGTCCGACAACGGCAGCGGCAGCAAGTCCGTGGCCCAGGGCGGCGACGACTTCTCGAAGGCCGCCGAGGAGACCGCCAAGATGGGGACCACCGCCAAGGCCGGCGAGTTCCCGCGCACGATCAAGCACGCGCGGGGCGAGACGGTACTCAAGGCGGAGCCCAAGCGTGTCGTGGTCCTCGACGTCGGCGAGCTCGACAACGTCGTCTCGCTGGGCGTCAAGCCCGTCGGCTGGGCCCCCACCGAGGGCTCCTCGGGCATCCCCTCGTACCTGAAGAAGGACGCGGGCAGCCCCAAGGACGTCGGCACGATCAACGCCCTCAACCTCGAAGCGATCGCGGGCCTGAAGCCCGACCTGATCCTCGGCAGTGAACTGCGCGCCGCCAAGCTCTACCCGCAGCTCTCCAAGATCGCCCCCACCGTGTTCTCCATCCGCCCGGGCTTCACCTGGAAGGAGAACTACCTCCTCAACGCGGCCGCGCTGGACAAAACGGCCGAGGCGAAGACCGAGCTCGCCGCGTACGAGACGAAGGCGAAGGCCCTCGGCACCGAACTGCGCGCCGACAAGCCGACCGTCACCATGCTCCGCTACATGCCGGGCATGATCCGCCTTTACGCGAAGGCCTCCTTCATCGGCACGATCCTCGACGACTCCGGCATCCCGCGGCCCAAGAACCAGCAGATCAACGACCTCGCGGCGGAGATCAGCCCGGAGAAGATCGACGACGCCGACGCCGACTGGATCTTCACCGGCGTCTACGGCGACGCCAAGAAGACCGAGCGCGCGAGCGCCGAGGACAACCCGCTCTGGAAGAAGCTCGGCGCAGTGCAGGACGGCCAGGCCAAGGACGTACCGGACGAGACCTGGTACCTCGGCCTCGGCGTGACGGCGGCCGACCAGGTCCTCGACGACCTCAAGGGCTACCTGGTCAAGTAGTACGGCCGGTACGGCCGGTACGGCGACCTGCGGGGCCGGCCGGTCAAGCGGCGCGGCCCGGCCCGGGCCGCCTGGTCACAGCAGGTCCGGTCGCCCTCGACTGGTGGGGCACGGACATAAGGCAGGTAGCCTTTTGTTCGTGCCCTGTCTGTCTGAAGTCATCACCGCGCTCGACGCCCTCTGGCCCTCCGAGAGGGCAGAGGACTGGGACGCGGTCGGGACGGTCTGCGGAGACCCCGACCAGGAGGTCTCCCGCGTCCTCTTCGCCGTCGACCCGGTCCGGGAGATCGTCGACGAGGCGGTCAAGCTCAACGCCGACCTGCTGGTCACCCACCACCCGCTCTACCTGCGCGGCACGACGACGGTGGCGGCCTCGACCTTCAAGGGCCGCGTGGTGCACACCCTCATCAAGAACGACATCGCCCTGCACGTCGCCCACACGAACGCCGACCGCGCCGACCCGGGCGTGAGCGACGCCCTCGCGGGCGCCCTCGACCTGCGCGTCGTACGGCCCCTCGTGCCGGACCCCACCGACGCCGAAGGCCGCCGGGGTCTTGGCCGCGTCTGCGAGCTGGACCACCCGCTCACCGTCCGCGAACTCGCCGCCCGCGCCGCCGAGCGGCTGCCCGCCACCGCGCAGGGCATCCGCGTCGCCGGCGACCCGGATGCCGTCGTACGGACCGTCGCCGTGAGCGGCGGCTCCGGCGACAGCCTCTTCGCCGACGTACGCGCCGCCGGCGTGGACGCCTTCCTCACCGCGGACCTGCGCCACCACCCGGCGTCGGAGTTCATGGCGGATCGCGAGCACGGTCCGGGCCGCGAGCACGGTCCGGACCGCGCACACAGTCCCCTCGCGCTGCTCGACGCGGCGCACTGGGCCACCGAGTGGCCCTGGTGCGAGCTGGCCGCCAGCCAGCTCGACGAGATTTCCGACCGTCGGGGATGGGGACTTCGCGTCCACGTCTCCAAGACGGTCACCGACCCGTGGACATCCCACTCCCCTTCACCTGGAGCCCCCAACTGAACGCCGCGCCCGCCGACCAGATCCGACTTCTCGACGTCCAGACCCTCGACGCCCGCCTGCAGCAGCTCGCGCACAAGCGCGACTCGCTGCCCGAGCACGCCGAGATCGAGTCGCTGACCAAGGACCTCACGCAGCTGCGCGACCTGCTCGTCGCCGCGCAGACCGAGGAGAGCGACTGCGGCCGCGAGCAGACCAAGGCCGAGCAGGATGTCGACCAGGTCCGCCAGCGTGCTTCCCGCGACCAGAAGCGCCTCGACTCCGGCGCCGTCTCCTCGCCCAAGGACCTGGAGAACCTCCAGCGCGAGATCGTCTCCCTCGCCAAGCGGCAGGGCGACCTGGAGGACGTAGTCCTGGAGGTCATGGAGCGCCGCGAGTCCGCGCAGGAGCGGGTCGCCGAACTGACCGAGCGGGTCTCCTCCGTCCAGTCGAAGATCGACGACGCGACGGCCCGCCGTGACGCGGCGGTCGAGTCCCTCGACAGCGAGGCCGCGACGGCGACGAAGGAGCGCGAGGTGATCGCCGGGGTCATCCCCGCCGACCTCCTCAAGCTCTACGACAAGCTGCGCGCGCAGCAGGGCGGCGTCGGTGCGGCCCGGCTGTACCAGCGGCGCTGCGAGGGCTGCCGCCTGGAGCTCAACATCACCGAGGTGAACGACGTGAAGGCCGCCTCGCCCGACACGGTGCTGCGGTGCGAGAACTGTCGCCGCATCCTCATCCGTACCTCCGAGTCCGGTCTGTAAGGGGCCCGCGGCTTGCGCGAGTTGATCGTCGAGGCCGACGGGGGCTCCCGGGGCAACCCGGGCCCCGCGGGCTACGGCGCCGTCGTCATCGACGCGGTGACCGGGGAGACACTGGCCGAGACGGCGGAGTACATCGGGGTCGCGACGAACAACGTCGCGGAGTACCGGGGCCTGGTGGCGGGCCTCCGCGCGGCCCGCGCGCTGGACCCCACGGCCACGATCCACGTCCGCATGGACTCCAAGCTCGTCGTCGAGCAGATGTCGGGCCGCTGGCAGATCAAACACCCCGGCATGCGCCCCCTGGCGGCCGAGGCCCGCTCCGTGTTCCCCGCCGGCCAGGTCACCTACGAGTGGATCCCGCGAGCCCAGAACAAGCACGCGGACCGCCTGGCCAACGAGGCGATGGACGCGGGAAAACGGGGCGAGCAGTGGTCGGCCTCCGGCTCCACGGCAGAGCTGGACGCGAGGCGCGCCGCGTCGGCAGCGCCCCGTAAGGGGCGCGGGGAACTGCGCGACCAGCCACGGCCGACCCGCGGCCTGACGGCGGCCGTCAGTTCCCGCGGCGCGCACAGCGATGACGTACGGGCCGCGCGGAACGTGGCGACAGGAGCGACGGCAGCGGCTGAGGCCGGGGCAAGGGCGACGACCGCGACCGGGATGGCAGCTGTACCACCCCCCGGAGGGACCGCATCCCCGGATCTCGGCACCCCCACCACCTTCGTGCTCCTGCGCCACGGCGAAACCCCGCTGACCCCCCAGAAGCGGTTCTCCGGAAGCGGCGGCAGCAACCCCGCACTGTCGGACGTGGGCCGCCACCAGGCCGAACGGGTCGCCGAGTCGCTCGCCGCCCGCGGAACCGTGCAGGACATCATCTCGTCCCCCCTCGCCCGCTGCCGCGAAACCGCGGAGATCGTCGCCGCCCGGCTGGGCCTCGACGTACGGATCGAGGACGGTCTGCGCGAGACGGACTTCGGAGCATGGGAAGGGCTGACGTTCGGCGAGGTGCGGGAACGGTATCCCGACGACATGAGCGCCTGGCTGAGTGCACCGGACGCCGAACCCACCGGCGGCGGCGAGAGCTTCGCGGCGGTGGAACGGCGCGTGTCCGCGGCCCGCGACAAGCTGCTCGCGTCCTACGCCGGCCGCACCGCCCTGCTCGTCTCCCACGTCACCCCCATCAAGACCCTCGTACGGCTGGCCCTGGGCGCCCCGCCAGAGGCCCTGTTCCGCATGGAACTGTCGGCGGCCTCGCTCTCGGCGGTGGCGTACTACGCGGACGGCAACGCGAGCGTGCGTCTGCTCAACGACACGGGGGCGCTGCGCTAGCTGGGCCGTTGACTGGCTTGGGTGGTGGGTTGGCCGCGGGTCGGTGGGGGCTGGTCGCGCAGTTCCCCGCGCCCCTCACGGGCGCCTCAGTGCGGGCCGGTTCCCATCGCTGCGGCCTCCCTCGCCAGTTTCTCCACCCTCGGCCAGTCCCGTGCCGTGACCGCGTCCGGGGGGAGCATCCAACTTCCGCCCACGCAACGGACGTTGGGCAGTGCCAGATAGTCCGGCGCGTTGCCGGGGCCGATGCCGCCGGTCGGGCAGAAGTGGGCCTGGGGGAGGGGGCCCGCCAGTGACTTGAGATACGCGGTACCGCCCGCCGCCTGTGCCGGGAAGAACTTCATCTCGCTCACGCCACGCTCCAGCAGCGCCACGACCTCCGACGTGGTGGAAACCCCCGGCAGGAACGGCACCCCGGACGCCTGCATGGCATCGAGCAGTGCGTCCGTCCAGCCGGGGCTCACCAGAAAACGCGCCCCGGCGGCCACGCACTCCGTCACCTGGGCCGGAGAGATGACCGTGCCCGCCCCGACCACCGCCCCGGGCACCCCGTCCGCGATCGCCCGCAGCGCGTCGAGCGCCACCGGCGTCCGCAGCGTCACCTCGATCGCCGGCAGCCCGCCCGCGACCAGCGCCCGCGCCAGCGGCACGGCGTCCGCGACATCCTCGACGACGACCACGGGAACGACGGGCGCGAGATCGAGTACGGACGAGCGCACCGAAGGCGAGGGAAGGGGCGAAGTCATACCCTCATCCTGCCGGTGGCGCACAGCCTGCGCAAAGCGCGTTGCGCATACTGCAACGCATGCATGTATGCGCTGCAGTATGTATTCAGTGGACCTCGCTCACCAGCACATCCAGCGTCCACGCCTTGCCCGCCCCACCCGGAGCGGCCACCTCCACCACGTACCCCAGCTCCCGCAGCGCCTCCACCAGCTCCGCCGGACCAGAGGGCACCGCACCCGACTCCATAAGGCTGCGTACGATGCGCCCCTTCGTCGCCTTGTTGAAGTGGCTGACCACCTTCCGCGTCGGCGCGTGCAGCACCCGCACGCTCGCCGTACGCTCCGCGACCTCCCCCTTCGGCTTCCACGCGGCCGCGTACGCGGCGGACCGCAGATCGAGTACGAGCCCACCCCCGGCCACCTCGGGAAGCACGGCGGCCATCGGCGCCCGCCAGTGCGCGCCCAGCGCCCCGAGTCCCGGCAGCCGCACACCCATCGAGCAGCGGTACGAGGGAATCCGGTCCGTCACCCGGACCGCACCCCACAGCCCCGAGAAGGCGAGCAGCGAGCGCGCCGCCCGCTTCTTCGCGCTCGCGTCGAGGGAGGCCAGGTCCAGGGCGTCGTACAGCACCCCCGTGTAGATCTGCCCGGCGGGCCGTGTCCCGGCGGTCCGCAACTCCGTGTTCTTGGCGATCTCGCCCCGCAGGCCCTCGCTCAGCCCGAGCACCTCGGCCGCCTTCTCCTCGTCGGCCGCGCACAGCTCGACCAGCTCGTCGAGGACCGCCCGGCGCGCCTCGGCGAGCCCCGGCAGCGACAGCGACTCCGGCTTCAGCGGCGCGCCCCGCCCGGAGGGTGCCTTTCCTTCGGAGGGCGGCAACAGCACGAGCACGGTGGTTCTCCTTCAGTACGTACGAGGGGCTCGCGCCAGCGTACGGGGTGCCGCCCGCCCCGCCCGGTCACGTATCTCGCGCACAAGGTCCTCCGGCTCGTCGGCGTGGAAGCGGATCAGGCGTACGTCCCTGGGGCGCCCCAGGAAGGTGAGGTGCCGTACGGGGGAGTCCAGTTCGATGGTGATCGTGGTCTGCGCGCCGATGTCCAGGTTGAGTTCGCCGTCGCGTCGCTCGTGTGTGGCGACCATCTCGCGGCGGACGGAGGCGATCGAGGCCAGGGGCACCCGCAGGTCGACGTGGACGGCCCGGCGGATGCGCAGAGTGGTGTCGTCCAGGACGTGCGGGCGGGTGACGGAGGCCGCGTGCAGGCCGACGACCAGGAGCAGGGTGTAGACGTCGAGGGCGAGCCACACCCGGTGCACGGCGGGATAGTTCCGCAGCAGCACCGTCATGCAGACACTTTCGAGGACACACACGAAACCGAACCCGAACATCATCGCGCCCTGACCCCGGGCGTACCCGAAGGCCCGCCCCCGACGGCTGCCGTGCGGGCGCCGAGCCACCCACCGGGCGATACTCGCCAGCAACCGCACCTCGTGGCCGACGACTCGCCGTACCGCTCTCGGCATCTTCGGCATCTTCGTCGTCTTCGTCTTCGCCATCTTCTTCATCGCGCCCTCTCCACGAGCAGTCGGATCGTGCGGTTGATCGCCGCGGCCTGAGCGGGCGAGAAGTCGTCGAGGAAGGCGCGCATGAAGCTGCCGCCGTGGTTCAAGTCGAGGCTGTGCAGGTCTAGTTGGCCGAGGCCCATGCCCTCCAGGGCCTCGTCCGGAAGGCAGTCGGCAAGGGTGCGGGCGGCCTCCTCGACGCGCGGGTCGGCCGGGTCGACGTCGACGAGCGCGTCGAGCAGGGCGTACGCCTCGTGCGTGCGCTCCAGGGCGCCCGGCGTGTCGGCGGCGGCACGCAGTGCGGTCAGCAGCCGCTCCCGGTCCTCCGGGGCCGAGACCGTCTCCAGCAGGGCGATCATCTCGCGGTCCCGCGCGGCCATCGCGGGTTCGGGATGCCGGGTCAAGTCACCGAAGATGGCGGCCAGTTCGGGAGATACGGGCCCTTCGGCGGGCAACCCGCCCCTGCCTCCGCTCCCGCTCCCGTCCTCGCCCCTGCCCAGGTCCAGCAGAGCGCGCAGCCGCAGCCGCCGCTCCTGGATCGCCGCCTCCTGCCGCGCCAGGTCGTCGTCGAGTTCCGCGAGCACCTCGGCGAGGTCGCGGCCGGCGTCGTCCGCCAGCACGTCCCGCACCTCGGCGAGGCCGAGCCCCAGCTCGGTCAGCCGCCGGATCCGGGCGAGCACGACGGCGTGCCGCAACCCGTAGTCGCGGTAGCCGTTGGAGCGCCGCTCGGGTTCGGGCAGCAGCCCGAGGTGGTGGTAGTGCCGCACGGTCCGCGTCGTGACGCCGACGGTCGAGGCGAGTTCTCCGATCCGCATGCCCTCAGTAGAAACGTTGACGTTGCGGCAGGGTCAAGCGACGCGTCCTCGGCGGCCGGCGGTTCCTGACGGCGCCGGTGATCGTGTCGCACGATCGGGGGAACCGTTCCCGATCTCATGGACGGTTGATCGCCCGAGGTCCCAGTCTGGCGAGCGATCGCGGAAGGAGACGTGACGTGACTGCCATGTCATACGAGGCTGAGGTCGTGTTGGAGGGCTTCCTGGCCCTGGACATGCCGGAGGGTCTCCGGGCCGAGCTCATTGAGGGGGAGATCGTGGTGAAGTCGACGCCGGACGGCAACCACGAGCACTGCGTCAGCGAGGTCCTAGAACAGGTCATCCTGCGGTCCAGCACAGATATGCAGTTCTCCGGGCACAAGGGCTTGAAGCTGGCGAGCGGGGAGCGCCTGCCGCAGGACCACGTGATCCCCGACATGACCTTGGTCCCAGCAGCGGTGCGGGGCTTCCGAGGTGCCGCCCCCTGGATGCCTTGCGAGGGCGTGTGCCTGGTCGGCGAGGTCACATCTACCAGGCCAGAGGTCGACCGCGAGGTCAAGCGCCGCTGTTACGCCCGTGGCGGCATCCCGTTCTACCTGCTCATCGATCGCGATGCCTCCTCGGTGACGCTGTTCAGCGACCCGGAGATGGACGACTACCGGAGGCACTGCACGGTTCACTTCGGCAAGTCCCTCGCCCTCCCCGAACCGTTCGCCTTCTACCTGGACACCACAGAATTGGTCTGAGCGTCTGAGCCCGAACCAGACGTGGACAGGCATAGAAGCGAGGCGCCCGGACGTTACAGGTGACATGCGAGGAGAGACAGCCACCGGCCGGGAACAGGCCGTCTGGACCAGAGCGACGCTCGGCCGGACCGGCCGCCCCCTCGACCTCCTGACCGCCCGCTTCGACCGCCACCGCTACGCCCCGCACGCCCACGACGAATTCACCATCGGCGTCTGCGTCGGCGGCTCCGAGATCATCGACTACCGCGGCGGCCGGATCCACGCGAACCCCGGCTCGATCGTGGTCCTCAGCCCGGGCGAGATGCACACGGGCGGCCCGGCCACGTCCGACGGCTACGCCTACCGCGCCCTGTACGCCGAGACGCCCCTGCTCACCGAGGGCACGTGGAGCGTCCCGCACTTCCGCGACCCCGTCCTCGACGACCCCGAACTGGCCTCCGCCCTACGCCTCACCCACACCGAACTCAGCGCCTGCCCCGACCCGTTGGAGGCGGAGTCCCGCATCCCGTGGCTGCTCACCGCCCTGGCCCGCCGCCACTCCACGGCCCGCCCGGTGTGCGACACGATCCCGGGCGCGGACCGCATAGCGGCGACGGTCCGCAACCGCCTGGCCGACGAACTACTCTCCCCACCCTCCCTCTCCGCCCTGGCAGCCGACCTGGACCTGTCCCGCTACCAACTGCTGCGCGCCTTCCGTACGAGCATGGGGATACCGCCGTACGCCTGGCTGGCCCAGCACCGGGTGAACCGTGCCAAGGGCCTGCTGGAGTCGGGCCACCGCCCCGCCGAGGCCGCCGCGCTGGTGGGCTTCGCGGACCAGGCGCACCTGACGCGCTGGTTCCGTCGGGTGCTGGGGGTGACCCCGGCGGCGTACCGCAACAGCGTTCAAGACGTACGCCCCTGACCCGCCCGAGACTGCGGGCATGACTGCACGCGGCTGGTTCCTGTTCTCCCTGATGGGAGTGGTCTGGGGCGTCCCCTACCTGATGATCAAAGTGACCATGGACGGCGGCCTCTCCCCGTCCTTCGTGGTCTTCACCCGATGCGCGCTCGGCGCGGCGCTGCTCCTGCCGTTCGCGATCCGACAGGGCAATCTGATCGGCGTGGTACGGGAGTACTGGCGCCCGATGCTGGCCTTCGCCTGCATCGAGATCATCGGCCCCTGGTGGACCCTGACCGACGCGGAACGCCACCTCTCCAGTTCCACAGCTGGCCTGCTGATCGCGGGCGTACCGATCGTGGGTGTGCTCCTGGCCCGCTATTTCGGCGACACGGAACGCCTGGGCGCCCGCCGCACGACCGGCCTGGCACTGGGCATGGGCGGCGTGGCGGTGCTCACGGCCCCCCACCTCACAGGAGGCAACGTCCGCTCGCTCTCGGAGATGCTGGTGACGGTGGTCGGCTACGCGACCGCGCCCCTGATCATCGCCCGCTACCTCAAGCCGGTCCCGACCCTCCAACTGATAGCCCCGTGCCTACTCCTCGCGGCACTGGTGTACGCCCCGGCAGCGACGCTGACCTGGCCGTCGGAAGTCCCGTCCCCCTCCGTCCTGGCCTCCCTCGCCGGCCTGGGCGTGATCTGCACGGCCCTCGCCTTCGTCATCTTCCTGGAACTGATCCGGGAGGCCGGCCCGACCCGGGCGGTGGTCTTCACGTACGTCAATCCGGCCGTGGCGGTGTCGGCGGGCGTGCTGTTCCTGAACGAGGAACTGACGGCGGGCGTGGTGGCGGCCTTCACGCTGATCCTCCTGGGCTCCTTCTTCGCGACGGCGGCTCCGACCGCTCCCGTTCCGGGCCGGGCCGCGGGCCCGGTACCATGGTCGACACGGCAGACGAGCCGGGCGGACGGCCGCGTGAAGACCCCTCCGGGGGACCTTCCCGAGGAACGTCCGGGCTCCACAGGGCAGGGTGGTGGCTAACGGCCACCCGGGGTGACCCGCGGGACAGTGCCACAGAAAACAAACCGCCAGGGACCTCGGTCCCAGGTAAGGGTGAAACGGTGGTGTAAGAGACCACCAGCGCCTGAGGTGACTCAGGCGGCTAGGTAAACCCCACCCGGAGCAAGGTCAAAAGGAGCCGCTGTAAAAGGCGCTCTGCGCGGACGTTCGAGGGCTGCCCGCCCAAGTCCGCGGGTAGACCGCACGAGGCCGACGGCAACGCCGGCCCTAGATGGATGGCCGTCTCCCCGACGACCGCGAGGTCCCGGGGCACAAAACCCGGCGTATAGCTCGGCTCGTCTGCCTTTAGGGCCCCGACCAGGTCATCTGGCCAGGTCGGGGCCCATGCCGTGTCAAGGGACTTCCCGCTTCTGCCTGGGAGTTCCCACGAGATCCCGCGGGAGTGTGCACGCTTTGTGCACCAGGCGGACGACGAACAACCGAAGCCCGACAGCGGACGTTGCGTGAGCGCGGCAGCCTGGCCCTCGGGGCGGCGGGCCGTGTGGCAGCGGACCACGGCGAGAAGAATCGCTGCCTCATGGAGCAGGCACGCGAGCGGCCGCCGCCAGGCCACGGCAGCGTTGCCCGCTGCTGTTGGCCCACCTCTGGTCACGAGCAACGGCCCATGCAACGAAGAGTCGGCTCTGGAACTTGTTCGGGGGATCTGGAGTACAGGGGCTAATTGGCACGGCTCATGGAACGGCTGTGCCCCATGGGGTGGGGATGCACACGGGCATGGTCATGCATTCCCAGCGGGAAGAACTTCAGGAACTCGCCCATGCTCAGTGCGGTGTCGCGGCGCGCGGACAACTCATTGCGATCGGAGTGTCCCAGAGCACGATCTTCCGAAGATGCCAACAAGGCGGTCGGTGGCAGCAGCCATTACCGAAGGTCGTCGCTCTGCACTCGGGGCCACTCTCCGCCGAACAGAGGTGCTGGGCGGCGTTGTGCTACGCCGCGGCCCATCCCTTGGCTCAGGGCATGCCTCTCGCTGCGAAGGCTCTGATCAGTGGAGAGACTGCTCTCGCCTTGCAGCGATGGCGTTCTTTAGCGGGGGCGGTCTCCGTCGCTGAGTTCGGTAGCTCGGGGAAGATCGACGTTCTCGTTCCGCATGACTGCTCCGTTCGCTCGTGCCAGTGGGTGCGCATCGTCCGGACCCGACGCTTCCCCACGCCTGTCGTCGGCGTCGAGGGAATCCCCATGACGCCGGTCGTACGGGCTGGTACCGAGGCGGTGCGGGTCGCAGTGAACAATGCACACGTGCGACATCTCCTGCACCGGCTTGTGGGCGATCTCGGAGTCGACCCGGACGTCTTGCGGTCGGAACTGAAGGCCGAAAGGCTGGCTCGACGTTCAGATGTCGCAGTGGTCATGCGCCATATCCAGGCCGGCACCCGGTCGTCGGCGCAGGCCGAGGCGCGATCCCTCATCCTGGATGCCGGGCTCCCGGAACCTCTGTGGAACTCGGTTCTCAGCTCGGCGTCGGATTTTCTGGGGATCCCGGATGCCTATTGGCCCGACCACGGGGTCGTTCTGGAGATTGACTCCGCGTCTCCTCAACGTCGTGTTCCCGAAGAGATCGGACTTCGTGTGGTGTGTGCGTCGCCCGATCAACTCCGTTACCGGCCGCGCATCGTACTGAGGGTCCTTCGCGCGGCTCTTGCCGCCGGTCCGCACGGTTCGGTAAGTCGGGTCGCCACCGACAGGGAATGACGCTGAATGACAACCCTGATTGGGCGTGCCTGCTTCCGCCGACGGGAAGCAGGCACCACCCGAACACCGTCACGTCCTCCCGTAGTTGACCGTATGTGTCGAACTGGCAACCGTTCGTTACGTAGCGGGGTGGAGTGTCAAGGGCGGGGGACTCATGGTCATGTCCGGGGTTGTCGGGGAACTGCCTGAATCATTCCTCGATGAGGTGGTCGGTGTCTTCGGCCGGAACGTTGCGGCAAAACTCAACGGGCCGGGTGGGCGTGAAGAGGCGTTGACGTATCCCGTGGAAGAACTGCTGAAGATGGTCGCTGCCCGATTTGGTGGATCTCTGACCGCATACGGTCAGACGTATATCAAGAAGGTGAAATCGCGTCCGGACTTCGCGATCGATTTGGACGGGCGAACAGTGGGGTATGTCGAACTGAAGGCGCCAGGAAAGGGAGTTGACCCGTCCGCATGGTCTGAGTCGTCACACGATCGAAAGCAGTGGGAGAAGATAAAGGCTTTCCCTAATCTCCTCTACACGGACGGCCGTAAATGGGGGCTTTATCAGGACGGGGTCCTTCGGGGGGGTGTCGCAGAACTGGCAGGCGATCTGGCCACAGCTGGCGACCGTCTTCGTCCCGCCGATTCGAGGCTCGGTGAGGTACTTGCCCTCTTTCTCGCCTGGGTTCCGCAGCGGCCTGAGAACCTAGCCGTCCTGGTTCGCCGGGTTGCCGGACTGTGCCGACTGTTGCGGGAGGAAGTGGTTGATCGGCTGGAGCGTGAGAAACGGGGTGAAGTCGGTATCGCTTTCACGGTTCTCGCCGAGGACTGGAAACATCTTCTATTCCCTGACGCGTCAGATTCAGTTTTCGCCGATCAGTACGCTCAGACCATCAGCTTCGCTCTTTTGCTGGCCCGCAGTGAGGGCGTTGTCTTCGACGGTGAACGGGTCGACAGTATCGCGCGAAAGCTGGGCAAGGAACACTCCCTCATGGGGAAGGCTCTGTCGATCCTCACCGACGAGCCGCTGCAAGACCTGCGCGGAGTTGTGGATGTCCTCGTACAGGTTGTCGGAGCCGTTGACTGGAATCAGTTGGACGACGGCAGTGGCGACAACTACCTGCTGTTCTACGAGCGTTTTTTGGAAGCGTACGACCCGCAGCTACGACAGGACACCGGCTCCTACTACACGCCCAATGAGGTCGTGCGGTTCATGGTCCGGTTCACGGATCAGATACTGCGACGTCGCCTCGGCTGCCGGAAAGGGTTTTCCAGTCCCGAAGTCACGGTGGTCGATCCGGCGATGGGAACGGGCACCTTTCTGCTCAACGTCATCGACCACGTTGCCCGGCTGGCCGAGCGACAAGATGGTCCCGGTGCACGCCAGGACGGCGTACGTGAGGTGGTACCGCGTCTTGTCGGCTTCGAGCAGCAGGCAGGGCCTTATGCGGTGGCCGAACTGCGTATGCATCGCACGCTGCACGGGACATACGAGACCGAGGTCGGTGATGACGCACTCGCCATGTACGTCGCGGACACGCTTGATGACCCCACCGTCGAGCATCATCTCGGTTTCCACTACGAGGCCATCGCGCAATCCCGGCGACGTGCCAACCAGGTCAAGCTCAACCGAGAAGTCATGGTGGTCATCGGTAACCCGCCATACAAGAAAGGTGCCAAGAGGCTTGGCCTCGGTCGATGGGTTGCGGAGGGAAACGCGAACGAGGGCACAGGCATCCTGAGGGACTTCCGGGACCCTGACTCGGGGCGTGTGGGATATGCGCTGGACAACCTCTATGTCTACTTCTGGCGTTGGGCTACGTGGAAAGTTTTCGACCTGCACCCTTCAGCTCCGCAGGGAATCGTTGCTTTCATTACCAACGCGGGATACCTGGACAGCCAAGGCTGCGCCGGAATGCGGCGCTACCTCAGGGCAACAACCGATGAGGGGTGGATCATTGGCCTCTCGCCGGAGGGTGCTTACTCTGATCCGCGTACACGGGTGTTCCAAGGAGTGAAGCGAGAAATCTGCATCGGCGTCTTTGTGCGCCATGGAAACGGAGACCCAAGTCGGCCCGCACGTGTGCACCGGCTCGACGTGCCGCCGGGAACAAGGGAAGAGAAGTTCGTCTGGCTGGATGGTCTGGACATCGGCGAGTTGGCTGAGGGTATGTCCGCAGGGAATGAGTGGCCGACCTGCTCGAGCGGCTGGACCGATCCGTTTCGTGTGGCAGCCAGTGATCAATGGCTGGCAATGCCCGATCTGAACGTCCTGTTCCCTTGGTCGACCACGGGAAATACGAACAACCGAAGTTGGCCCATCGCCCCGACACGCGAAGTCCTTCACAAGCGATGGAAGCGGCTTCTCATGGCACCGCAGAGCCGGCAGGCGAAGCTTCTTAAGGCCACAGAGGACAGGAAGCCGACCAAGCAGGAGCCTCCCCTTCCTGGTGGAGGATGGCGTCCGCCTCTGACGGATGAGGGAAGGGATTATCAAGCACCGCTCACGCCGTACGGCCGCATGACCTTCGACCGGCAGTGGCAGATTGCTGATCGCCGCGTCATCGACCGTCCCCGCCCTCCATTGTGGTACGTCCTCGGTCGACGCCAGATCTTCACCACCGAGCTGCACACGGAGGCGGGTAAACCTGGACCTGCGCTCGGGTTCACCTGTCTCCTGCCTGATGTCCACCACTTCAAGGGAAGCGAGGGAGGCCGTGTATTGCCGCTCTATCGCGACCCTCAGGGAAACGCGCCCAATGCCACCCCCGGGTTGCTGAGCTACCTGTCGGCTGCCATGGGCATGGAAGTGAGTGCGGAAGACCTGCTCGCCTACCTTGCCGGGGTTGCCGGGCAACCCGGGTACACGCGTCGTTTCACCGCCGAACTCGAATCCCGTGGTGTGCGCATACCGATCACAAAGGAACCAGACCTGTGGCGGGCTGTTGTGGAGGTCGGCCGTCGGGTTCTCTGGCTGCATACATACGGAGAACGCTGCGTGGACGAGGCTGCGGGAAGGGATCCCGGAGCGCCGCGGATGCCTGAGGAACAGCGGCCCAAGTGCCATGTCCCCATCGCCGTCCGGTCCGCAGACATGCCGGAGGCCATCCTCTTTGACGAGGTGAATCACCAGATCCACGTCGGCGGTGGAGTGATCGGCCCCGTTTCGCCTGAGGTGTGGAACTACCGTATCGGCGGGACTCAGGTCGTCGTCAGGTGGTTCAGTTTCCGTAAACGGGTGCCCGATGTGGAGTGGCAGACGCCGCTCAATGACATCGTCCAAGAAACCTGGCCGACTGACTATACCCGGCAGCTCCTGGATCTACTCAACGTTCTGGGGCTCCTCGTCGCGCTGGAACCGGATCAAGAACGTCTGCTCGCCGTAGTGGCCGATGGTGATCTCATTACCATGACGGACTTACAGGCTGCACAAGTGGTACCAGTCCCGCCGTCGGCCACGAAACCACCGCAGGTGCCCAAGCCATCACGGCCAATCCCGCGAGGAAGCGGCAGCCAGGAAACCCTCGACTTGGAAGCGTGAAATTCACCCCGTCGAAGCTCGCGAGCACGTGTGCAAGCGACGAAAAGAAGGCAGCGCTCTGTCAGCATGTCCGCGCGATGCTGCAACGGGTCAACGTCAGGAGACGTGACGGCGGGCGGGAAAGGAAGGCGCCGGCTGTCACGCCGACCACTGCGACGCACCAGAACTCCCGGCTCGCTCAGGGGCGACCCGAGGGATCCATCCCCTGCAGCATGCTGCCGCCTACCAACCTGCCTGCTGCTCCGCGCGCTCCTCGGGCTGGACGGCCCGTAGTGCGTCTCTGCGCTGCCGGGCGATGCCTGCTCCGAGCCGGGACGCGCGCACGCCGCTGTACGGCGAACTCCAGGTCAGGCTGACGTCGGTACCCGAGTCCGCTAGTACGTCCGTCAGCTCGGCGAGGCGATTGAAGATCCGGCCGCCCAGCGGCAGGGCTATGGCGATCACCGAGTCGACGGCCCCGGACCGGTCTCCGCCCGGTCGGTGATATCGAGGACGGTTCCCACCGCCCGGTCCAGGAGGGACTCCGTCGAGGTCACCTCCGGCAGGAACAGCTCGTCCTCGCCGACCGGCGACTCTTCCAGGATCATGCCATATGAAGACGGGAAGGTGGCGGCGGCGTAAAGCCATGTCGCCTTGTGGACGGCCTTCGGAATGGGGCCGTAGTCGTGTGTGGGGCGGCTCTCGTCGAGAGCGTGGGCGATGGTCGACACGGTGTCCTGGAAGGAGACCAGCCAGCGTTCGAGAGTGGACGAATCCACACTGTGCCCTATGAGGCAGGTTGATCACGTTGAGTACAGAATCAACCCTGGGTGGGGTACTTGGCCCTGAGTCAAGCGTTCCACTCAGCACACCGCTGAAGCCTGATCGGGTGGCTGAAACGATCCCCGTAGACTGAAAACTGAGTCAATCAATCCGCCATGAAGTATGCAGGGTTCGCCGTGTCTGGCGGCACGGTAGTGGGTCGGCTTCAGGAAGGGCAGCATGACGCAGCGTGATGAGCGGGTTCTGGTGACGCTCGCCGAGATCGCTCGGTTCGCCGGCGTAGGGCGCGCGGCGGTCAGCAATTGGCGGCGACGGTTCGAAGATTTTCCCGTCCCCGTCGGGGGAAGCGACGCCAGCCCGCAGTTCGCACTCGACACAGTCGAGGAGTGGCTGCTGGCCCATGGCAAGCTGCGCGCCTCCACCGGGGCTCTCGATCGGCTGTGGCCCCACATTGAGGCACTCGGTGACCGCGACCGCATGGGACTGGTCATCGCCGAGGCGGGTCTGCGGCTCGCCTCCCCCGCGGTATCGCCTCCCTGGCCGAATGGCGTGCCTCAACTGTCCCCCGGCGAACTCCGCTTGGTGGATGAAGTCATGCGGGCAGGACTGACCGTCAGCGGTGCTGAAGCCTTCCGTGTTCTGTTGGAGCGCTGGCTGAGCACCCATGTCCGGCAGATCACCACGACACCTGTCTCGCTCGCCGACCTCATGACGGCACTCGCCGATGAGGCCCGCGAGCGACGTCCAGTGCGGCGTGTGGCGGATCCGGCCTGTGGCACCGGCACCCTGCTGCTGGCAGCCGTTCGGCACTGGTCGGCGCGGGAGCCGCTGAGGCTGACGGGGCTTGACGTCGATCCCGTCCTTGGGCGGCTCGCGGCAGCCCGACTGGCCCTGGCCGCGGGTCACGAGCAGGTTGAGATCACGATTGCTGACACCTTGCGTGACGATCCCGACCCTGGTGCTCGCGCGGACATCATCCTGTGCAATCCGCCCGCCAATGAACGGGACTGGGGCCATGCCGAGCTGGCCACGGACCGCCGCTGGCTCTTCGGTCAGCCGCCCCGCACCGAGTCGGAACTCGCCTGGGTGCAGCATGTTGTGTCCGCTCTGGCTGAGGACGGGGTAGCGGTTGTCCTCCTGCCGCCCGCCGTGGCCTCCCGTCGGGCAGGCCGTCGGATTCGTGCCGGGCTGCTGCGCGCCGGATCGCTGCAAGCAGTGGTCGCGCTGCCGCCTGGTGCCGCACCGCCCTATGGGGTGGGGCTACACCTCTGGGTTCTTCGCGGGGAGGACGTGAGCCCGGGTGAAGGGCGCGTTCTGCTGGTCGACGCTGCGGACTGCCGTCACACACCGACCGAGGGCGGCACGCAAGTCGTCGACTGGGACGGGCTGCAGGAGCGGGTCTTTGCCGCCCTGCGGGGCGATGGCCCGCCCGGTGTCGTGACGGTGCCGGTGGTGGACCTCTTGGGGGAGGAGACGGACCTCACCCCTGCCCGCCACGTGCCACCCGCTGTTGCCGCGTCTGCCGTCGAACTGAGCAGGTCCTGGGCCCGTTTCGACCATGCGCTGGTTGCTGTGCGCGACGCCGGGCAGGCCTTGCGGCCCCTGGCTTCGGCGCACTCGCCTCAGGCGCGCGTAGCCGTAAGTGTGGGGGAGCTGGAGGCCGCCGACGCCGTCGCGCTGACGCAGGGCGGAGCTTTGTCTGAACGAGCGCTACATCGTGGTCCCCGCCCCGACCACGGGGTTCCGGTGCTCATGACCGCGCACTTGGGGGAGAGGCCGGGCGAACAATGGTGGATGGCCGCGGACGACGTTGAACGCGCGGAGCGGGAGAGGGAGTTGACCGTCACCAGCTTCGGGGACATCGTGGTCGTCACCACATTCGCCGAGTTCGATGCCTGGGTCGAGAGTTCGGCACCGACTGTGCTCGGTCCGCATCTGCAACGGTTGCGCGTGGATCCGGAGCGGCTCGACCCATGGTTCCTCGCGGCCTGCTTGCGAGTGCGCTTCAACGCGCGTCAGGCTGGTACGCACGCATCGGTCAGTTCACGGGTGGACGTACGACGCCTGAGGGCACTGCGGCTGCCGATCGACGAGCAGAGACGGTACGGAGCGATTCACCGGCAGTTGGTCGAGTTTGAGCGGGCCGCCGTGGAACTGTCCTCGGTGTCGGGGGCGTTGAGCGGGACACTGTCCGAGCTGCTGGCGGTGGGGCAGTTCGGCGCGGAGTGAGGGCAAGGTTCCGCCAGGGTGGGAGGTACCGGGGCTCCTGCCCGATGCCGCCGCGCGGACGCGTCGGCGTCCGTGGCCGTTTGCTGGGGCTCGGGTCAGCTCGGCGGCAGCCCGTCCAACAGTGCCTCCACGGCCGCGCGGTGACCCCACTCGGCGAATTCCTCGCCGGACTCCCGGGCCCGCCGTACTACTCGCTGCGGCGCCGAGGGCAGCAGAACGTGCAGGGGCTGGACGGCGGCTTCCCAGAGCGGGAAGGCACGGTCCGTGCTGTCCTCCTCCGGGACCATGCACTCCGCTACCCCGATCCGGGCCTCAAGCAACCGATCGTGCTCCGCCGTCCCGGCTTCGGCGCCGTCGAGATCGCGCGTCAGCGTCCGGTACCGTCCGCTCGCGCCTGGCCAGTCACCGGTGTGCCGAAGCCGGTCCGCGCACAGCAGGCGGGCTCGTACGACATCCGGATCGCAGGCTCCCCAGGGGCCACGGACCTCGTTGAGTATCGCGTCGAGTCGCTCCGCCTGCGGCCCCGCGTCACCGCGCACCAATTCCCGCTCCGCCTCGTCCAGTAGCGCCCGGAAGGCGGAGCGGTTCGGAATGCCGACGGCTCGACGGCGTACCACGGGCCGACGGCTGCGCTCCCGGCCGGCCGCCGGGGCGGGTGTAGCCGTGGAAGCGTCAGTGCACGTGCGGAAGGGCAACGTGGGGTCGGGGGCGAGCGCGGGGTCCGGTGCGGAGTCGCCGGGTCTGGGGACCAGGGGGGCGAGCGCCGCCGCGGCTCCGCCTGCCGAGGGACGAGACCTGGGGTCCTTGGCCAGCATGCGGGCCACCAGGTCGGCAAGGCCAGGAGGAAGTCCCGGGATACGGTCGTCGAGCCGGGGCGCCGGAGTGTCACAGTGGTGCTGCTCGATGATGTGTTCGGAGGCTCCGTTGAAGACCCTGTCACCCGCGACGAGGCGGAAGACCGTGCAGCCGACGCCGTAGATGTCGGCGGCCGGGGTGGGGTTGCGTTCTCCGAGGATGATCTCGGGGGCCTTGTAACCGAGGCTGCCTGGGGTGCGGCCCTCGGTATGCCGGGTGGCGTCGGGGTCGTCCGGTAGCGCGATGCCGAAGTCGACGAGAAATACGTCGCCGGAATCGGCGAGTATGACGTTATGCGGCTTTATATCGCGATGGACCACCCCTGCTGCGTGCACCCGCTCCAGAATCCGCAGCAACTGGACGACGATCGACGCGGTGGCTCCGAGAGTGGGCCGGTGCGATTCCAGAAAGTCGCGGAGGTTCTTGCCGTCGATGAACTCTGTTACGAGATAGGGCCGTCCGCCGAGGAAGTCGTAAGCGACGAGGTGTGGGATGCCGTGCCCGCCCAGTTGCTCGTGCATCTGCCGTTCGCGCTCGAAACGTTTGAGTTCGTTGGGGGTTAGCCGGCCGTAGTGATCCCCACGGCCGGGCGCGGAGTCGCGCGGCGGGCGGACCAGGAACTTCACGGCGACGATCTGGCCGGTTTTGAGATCCTCGGCCCGGTACACGGTTCCCATGCCGCCGCTCTTGGGTGCATGAGTGATCTTGAATCTTTCGGCGAACACCTGCCCACGCTCCATACCTCTGACCCTCCCGTGCCTCTCCGTAGTCGATTGCACACACTGTAGTGGAAACATGTCAGGCAACTTTATGTCGCTTGACTGTGTTCACACTCTACCGTCATGCTGGAGTAGTCCCGCTCAGCCGAGCCGTAAGGAGACGTCACTCGTGAGTACGTTTCAGAAGCCGCCCCAGGTGGATGGTGACGATCAACTGATCCGGATCGGCCTGCCGTTGCTGCGTCAGGAGCCGGATGCCTGCCCTGCCGGGCGTGCGCTGCGCGCCAGGCCGTTGTTGACGCAGCCGGATCGCAGCCGCCGCAAGCCGGTCGAGGACTTTCCCTTCGCTCCCTGGGGCAACTTCGTCGACTCGGTGGAGCATCACGGCAAGACCCTTGCCGAGGCCGCGGCGAACTCTGGGAACATGCGTCGCTGTTCCGAAGCGCACGTGCGCTGGGCCGCGGAGGCGGCAGGTACGTATCTCGCCGCCCGAGCCCGTGAACAGGGCGTTCGTGTGGCTTCCGGACACCCCGCCACCCGCCCCGTGCGGAAGCAGTGGGTCGGGGTGGATCGGCTGCGCGAACAGGACGGCCGCGGTGCCGATCGGTACGAACGCACCGCATGGGGGCGACAGTACGCCAGCGGGGACGGCTCCCTCCGGGAAATCTGGATTCCGTCCATTGACTCCGTCAAGCGCGACCGGCCGCTGCCGGAGATCGCCGCCGCCGCGTATGTCGCAGCGAGCGGCATCCCAGCTGACATGCCCTACGGCAAAAGGGCCCAACTGCCTGACAGGCACGGTGTGCTGCCGCAGCGGGTCCGGGTCGTCGGCGTCGGACTCGGCGACGGCAGCACTCAGGTGCTGGCCGACTGGGACGCGACGGAGGCAAAGCGTCAATTCGACGAGCACGCGAAGGAGCTGATGTCGAGCGCCGCCGACGGCCGCGAGGTGCGCCCCGGCCAGGACTGCGTCCGCTGCGAAGCCCTCAGTGGCTGCCGGGCCGTTCCACGCGTGCCCGGACTGCTGGGTACGTCGGCCCCACTCCGCCCTCGTAAGCGGCGGAGCGTGTCCGTCTCCGACCTGCGGGCCTACCGGGACTGCCCCGCCCGCTACTACCTCACGCGCGTACTGAAGCTCAGGGACGGCCGCACCGAGAACGCGGCGATCCGCCGGGGACGGGCTGTGGACGCCTGGCTGAATGAGCGTCATGCCGCCAACCCCGGAACGCCCTGCCGGCGTGTGCCGCTCCCCGAGTCCCTGCCTGGTCTGACCGCCGAGGAGCTACCCGCCGCTCTGGCCATGATCCGCCATCATCGGGGTCGCTGCCCCCTCGACGGACTGGCGGTGGACGAGACCGTCGAGCCGCAGCGTCGGCTTGCCGTGTACGACCCGCAGGCTGATGTCGTCGTCATCGCCGACTGCGACCTCGTGTACACCGACCGGGGCAGCACGGTCGTACGCGAGACGAAGACGGCCTCGCACCGCTTTGGAGAGCGGCAGGAACTGGTCCGGACCTATCCACAACTCGCCCTCGCCGTCCTCCTCATGGCATCCGGAGCGTTGAGCGGCGACCCACGCCGTTCCCGGATCGAGCTGGAGGTGCTGCGCGAGGACGGCGCGCGGCTGGAGGAGGTCGACCCTTTCGACGCCGTCACGCTCGATCAGTCCCGTCGCGTCATCACCGAACTCGCCGCCGGGTGGGCGGCCGACGAGACCTACGCCGCAGTCCCCGCCCGCGACTTCGACTGCGCCGACTGCGAGGCTCGCCGCTGGTGCACCTCGGCCCGGACCTCACGCAGCGACGGCGCCCGCCGCACCCCTGGGGAAGCTCCCCGATGACTCTCGACGACCCCGACACCGTCCCGCTTTCCGCAGAAGAATGGGCCGCCCATGACGGAGTACCCCTGCTGCGGACCCTCGCCGGCGCGCTCATCGTCCTTGAGGCCACCACCGGACTCGACTCCTTCACCCTGCCCTATCCACCCGAGGCACAGCGCGCCCTGGACCGGACGGTGCTTGCGTGTCTGCTGAGCGGGGAACTGCCCCCCGCCGGCCTCACCGAACTCGTCGACCGCTGCCGCGCCCTCCCGCTCGCCGAATGGCCGCTCGGCCTGCCCCCGGACGCGATCGGCCCCGAGGACCGGCTACTGGACGAGGAGTCCGGGCGCCCCACCGAGCTGTGCCACGAGTGGGCCTGGCGAACCCCGGACGCGGCGGTGGAGTTCCGGGACCGGCAGATCGTGCGGGCCGCGCTACGCGTGTGCCGGGAGTACAGCGACGAGGAAGCGTACACAGCCTTCCGCGGCCTGCTGGTGCGCCGGCCGGTCCTCACCCTATTCGAGATGCATGAATTGGACGGGGACATGGTGCTCGAACCCGTCCGAGGCCTGATCCGGCAGATCTACCGGCCGGTCTCCGACTCCTACCTCCACGACGGCGCCTACACCTGCTGCGAGCGCTGTCTCACCCTCCTCGTCCCTTCCCGGGACGGCGACTGGTGGTGCGAGCGGGACCGGTGCAGACGGCAGGGCCCGGCCCCGACCGGGCGCTGCATCCTCCGGGAGACGGCCGGTGAGGTCTGCCAACTGGAGCGCCCGCTGCGGCAGTTCGTCACCGGGCCAGGACGCGCTGAGGCCGACCTGGAACGCGACCTGCTGGCGCTCGGCCTCGACGTACGCATGTGGCCCGGCTACGACGCGTACGACCTGCTGGTGGAATTCCCCGACGGCCACCGCTGGGCTGTCGACGTCAAGGACTGGGCGCATCCCGTCTTCCTGGGCCGCTCAGCCCGCCCTGTCCCGCAGGATCCACCGTACGAAGAGGCGTTCTGGTCCGTGCCGGAACACCGCACGCTGGCCCGCCCCGGTTACGTCGCCACCTTCGAACGAGCCCGGCCCGCGCGGGCCCGAGACCTGCCACTGCTCACCGACACCGAACTCGTCGCACGGGCCCGCGCCCGCCTGCGCACCCTGAAAGGACACACAGATCGTGCGTGACAGGGACAGTTGGCACAAGCCGGTGAGTCGCGAACTGGCCCGGGTCTGGAGCGGATTGCCATCGGAGCTGGAAGGCGTGAAGCCCGTCCAGGTGTGTCAGGTCGAACTGGCCCTGCGGCTCATGGAACGCCTCGCCCTGGACGAACCTGCGGAGGGTGCCTACACACTGCTCGGCGGCTACCCCTTCGCCAAGGCGGCCGGTCTGGCCCGTACCCAAGAGCACGACACCATGCTCACCGCGGCCCGCCATCTGCTGTGGACGCTGCGCAGGGGCCGCGCCTGGCAACAGGTGCTCGACGCCTACCGCCGGGTTCCGGAGCGGCTGCGCGCCTACGACGTACCGTCGCCCGGATCCGGCGAGCCACCGCGTCCGCTGCGTCCCACCGTCGCCGCCGGCCGTATCGCGGTGTATGACGATGCCTTGGCGGGCCTGCCCGATTTCGTTCGCCGCCCGCTCTCCCTGGCCCCGGCCGGACGCAGCAACTTCCGCGAGCACCGCCGCGCCACGTCCGTCACCATCCCCGAACAGCTCCTTTTCGAGCGCCCGCCGGGCCACGATCTCGTGGCGGCCCGCCCCGGTGGATCGCAACCACTGACCATCACTCGCGCCGAACTCGCCGATACCGCACAGTGGATGGACGACATGGAGCGGGAGACCGGCGTCGAACGGCCCGGACGCTGGGCCGCCCGTCTGGCCGAGCTCCGGATCGCCCCGCGCGACGCCGACGGCCGCGGTTTCACCGACGGCGACAGGCTCCGCCTCGACGGGTTGCTGCATCTAGTCGGCATGGTCGGCGCGGGCAAGAGCACGCTGATGACGCTCGTCGCGGTCTGGGCGGCCCGAAGGAATCTGAGGACCACGCTCGTCGTGGGCGACGTGGCTGAACAGCTGCGCCTGTGTGAGCTGTTCACTCGCCTCGACCTGTCCGCCATACCCGTGCTCGGGCCGACGGCCCGCCAGACCCATGTGGAGCGCCTGCACCGCAGGCTCGCCTCGCGCGGTCTCCACAACCTCCTCGACCACGACGCGTACGGCTTCGACGAGTTGAGCACCGTGTGCGTGGTGGACGCCCTCCGAGGCACCGAGGCGGTCGAGCCGCTGCGCTACGCCGACGCGCCCTGCACCGCTCTCCACCCCGAGAAGCACAAGGCGGCGGGCTCGGAGCCCGAGCACGCTCTGCCCGGGGTATGGGATCCGGCGGTCCGGGCGGCCCCGGAATCGAAGCCGCGCCCCGAGGACGAACTGAAGGGCACCCCGCACGGTTGCCCGATCTGGGCCGAGTGCCCTCGCCACCGTGCCGCCCGTGACCAGGTCGACGCCCTGATCTGGGTCGCCAATCCGGCCAGCCTCGTCCAGAGCGCCGTACCCGCTCACCTCAACGACGAGCGGCTGCGCCACCTCGAACTCGCCTGCACCCGCAGCGACATCGTCTTCGTCGACGAGGCCGATGCCGTCCAGATGCGGCTCGATGAACTGTTCGCCCCGTCCGCGACGCTCGTGCGGCCCGACGTCGAGTCCTGGCTGGACCAGCTCCACACCCACAAGATCGAGGAGCTGTCGCGGTACGGCCGGCTGCCGCTGACCGACCGCGACGTGGAGCAGTGGAACGCCGCGCTCGCCGTCGTCACCGTCGCCACGGACCGGCTCTACCGGATGCTGATCTCCGACGAGGACCTGCGCGAGTGGGTGGACACCGAGTACTTCAGCCCTTGGGCGCTCCAGGAGAAGCTGCTCGCCGACTGGTTCGGTGAACTTCCAGGGCCGGACGCCTACCGGCCCGCCGACTCCGACGCTCCCGACGGCGTTGCCGACGAGCGAAATCTTTACGAAGGATACGAGGACGACGACGAGGACTCCGAACCGGAATCCCCGGTCCACGAGAACTCGCGTCGTACCGAACTGACTCGCCTCCTCGACGCCTTCCGTGACGACCCGCTGGGCGGACGCGCCCCGTACGGAACACTCACCGACGCCATGGTGGAAACGGTCCACGACCTGCTGCACACCCAGTCCCCGCCCCGCAGCCGGGAGCGAGTGGCCGCACTCCTGCGGGACCTCCTCGACGGCATTCCCGGCCTGCCGGGAGACGGCAACGCCAAGTGGTACGACCTCACCTGTCGCAGGCTGGAGTTCACCCTGCTGCTGTCCGCCCTGCACCAGCGCCTGGACCGTCTGACCTTCCTGTGGCCCCAGGTGGAAGCGGCCCTGCGGCTTGACAGCCAGGGCAAGGAACTCGCCCGCCGCGCCCCTCTGGACTACGCCCCGATCATCCCCGAGGCCCCCATGGGTAACGTCCTCGGCTTCCAGTACCTGCGCGATGAACGGGAGCGCGACGAGGACGGACGGATCAGCGGCACCCTGCGCTTCTTCCGCTGCGCGGGCGTCGGACGCGAGCTGCTGCACGCCTTTGCCGCGCTCGGCTCCGACCCGGCGACCGGTCGCCCCGGCCCGCACGTGGTCCTGATGTCCGGCACCAGCTGGGCCGGTGAATCCACCCGCGCCCATGTTCTGGCCCCCGTGGGCGCAGTACTCAAACCGTCCCAGCGATCCCTGGACGCCGTCGGACGCACCAAGTTCAGCACTCATTTCCTCTACGACGAGGACAACGGCAAACCGATGTTCCTGTCCGGTACGCAGCCCAAGGCCCGTATCGAACAGGCCCGCGCCATGGCCGCCAGGCTGGGCCGCCTCGGACCCGGCGGTTCCTCCAGCCCGCTCGATCTGGAACTCGCCCGGGTCACCGACGACTACCGCAAGCGCGCCATCCTGCTGGTCGGCAGTTACAAAGAGGCGTACGCCGTCGCCGACACGCTGCGCCGCGAGGACCGCTGGCACGACGGTGTCCGCGTCCTCATCCCCGACGCCGCTGACCTCGACCTGGCGCTCGACGGCACCGACATGTCCTACGCCGCGACCCTGCGCCGGGGAGATCTCGCCATGTTCGCGGAGGACCCGACAGCCGAAGTGCTGGTCACGCCGCTCATGGCGGTGGAACGCGGCCACAACATTCTCAACGCCCAGTCCACCGCGGCTTTCGGCACCGCGCTATTCCTCGCCCGGCCGCACCCTCGCCCCGACGACCTCACCTTGGCGATCTACGCCGTCAACGACTGGGTGTGCCGCTTCGTGCGCGACCAGCAGCGCGACGACCACCGCCAGGGCCCGGTCACCTTCAGCGAACTGGTCGCCGAGGCGCACGACCTCGACCAAGCGGGTCGCAACCTGCGTACCGAGGGCCGTCAAGAGTGGCGACGCCTGCTGAAACGCCGCTACATCTACTCGCGACTGGCCCCGTGGGAGAAGCGTGCCTTTGCCTGGGACCAGCTCGTCACCATGTGGCAGGTCATCGGCCGTCTCGTACGCGGTGGTGTGCCTGCCCGGGTGGTCTTCGTCGACGCCGCCTTCGCCCCGAAGCTTGCCCATGCCCTCGCCCCCGCGACGACGAATGCGACCCTGCCCGCCGCCGACGGCCTGCTCAGGACGCTGGGCACCGCCCTGGCCCCCTACCTCTCTCCGAACGCGGATCCGTCCGCCTTCCCCGACCCCGCAGATCCTGTGGTCGCCCGGCTCCTGTACGAGCCGTTCCACAACGCCCTGCGCACCCTCGACCACCACGTACGCCGCTGAAAGCACTCCGTACGCAGCCGACTCCCCAGGAGTGATACGCCATGCCCGCCGCGACCTACCGCAACGTTCAGACTGCTTCCTGGCTCCCGGTGCACCGGGAAGCCTCCATCACCGCCGGCTACCGGGTCCTGCCCTTCCCGGAGCAGTGGCGCGAAGCGATTCTCACCCTCTGCAACGCGGGTCTCGAACCGGACGCCGAGCCCTGGCGCACGGTGCCGACCCGCCGACTGGAGCAAGTACTCCAGGCGTTCGCCCCGGACGTGCTGGTGATGCCCCGCCCGTTCCACGACCGCGGCGACGAGCCGGCCCGCTGGCTGTACGTCGCCGAGGACGTCCCCGACCCGTTGCCGCCGAACGTCCTCACCCCGTTGCTGAACCGCTGGCTCGGCGAACTCCGTCCCGAACGCGAGCACCGCGAACTGCTCAAGAGTGTCCGCGCCCAGCTCGCCGTACACCCGCCCGCATGGGAGCCGGTGCGGCGGGAACTCCTCACGGGCGGCCTCACCAGCGGCGGCACCGCAGCACCCCAGGCGCACCAGTTCACGCTCACCACGGACTGGCTGGCCCGGCGGATCCTCGACCTCGGCCCCTACCCGTACGACGCGGGATCCCTGCACTTCCGGGCGATGCCCCGTGGTCCCAAGGACAAGGGCTCCGAGCTCGTCTCGCAACCGCTGCCGTACGAGCCGGGCAAGCCCGCGGGCACCTGGTGGTTCTCGGTGGTCCTCAACATCACCCTGCACACCGTGCCGTTCGACCCGCTGCCCCGCTTCCATCTGCACTGGTCGATCCGGCGCTGGGCGACGCGCGTCGGCGCCAAGTCCGGCCGCCTGCACCTACCGTACGGCAGCCGTACGACCGTCCTGCTGCGCCCGCGCGTTGCCGTCCTGCCCGGTGTCCCGCTCAGCGAGCGGTTCGCCGTCGCGCAGCTGGAGCGGCGTTTCGACAAGGAGAAGGAAGCCTTCGCGGATGGCTGGGTGGATGGTGGCCCCGCGCGGCTGCTCGCGGACATCGCCTTCGGCGAGCCGTTCCCGGACGCGGACGCGATCCTCACCGACCCCGAGGGCTGGCTGCGACGCGACGCCCGCGCCGGGATCGTGTACCGCACGGCCATGGGCTCCCACGCGGTGAAGGCCGGCCTGATGCCGAACCAGTGCTCCCAGCTCACCGAGTGGGCCCAGCAGGCCATCCCCGAGGAGCTGCGCCCCGCCCCCCGGCTCACGCACACCGCGCTTGCCGGTGCGAAACCCCTCAACGCCCCGCCCAGGAGCGTCAAGAAGGAGGAGAAGGAGCAGGAGGCGGCACGGCGGACGGCCGAGCGCCGGGCCGCCGTGGCCCATGCCGTCGCGGCCCGCGGTGACGTGTCGGACGGCCTTCCGGTCCTTGAGGCCCGGCTGCTGTGGCAGACCGCCGAGATGCGTTCGACGGCGGTTGCGGCACTCGTGCAGCGGCTCGGACTCAAGGGCGACGGCGGTACGCCCACTGAGGACGCCCACCGGGAGGCCACCCCCGCGACCCCGGTCGTGCTGGAGTGGCAGGCCTCCGAGCTCACCGTACGGCTGCGCTGCTACCGGCCCGTCCGGGACGGCGCCGACAGCGCTGACGGGGCTGTCGCGCTCACCGATGGTCTGGTCATCCCGGAGCGAGCCCGGCGCACCAGGGACATCGTCACGGCGGCTGTGCACGCGCGCCGAACCGAGACCGCCGAGTGGCTGCGCCGGGACCGCACCGACGGGACACCGGCTCTGGCGCTCGTGGAGATCGACCGCCCCGAGGACTTCGCGACCCGCGACCACGACCCCAAGTTCGCCCTCCGGCTCGGCTGCGCGGACGCCGGCTTCGTGACCCAGTTCATGGCTGTTCCCAAACAGGTCAAGGGCTACAACGCGGTCGGCAACCAGCACCACCGTGCCTTGATGGCCTGGGACGACGGCCTGCGCCAGCTCGGCGCGCGCGTACACCCCGAACACGGTCTGGAGAAGGGCCTCCCCGAGGGGATGCGCTACGCGGCCGTGTGGATGGTGCGCAAGAACCGTACCACCCGCACCCGTTGGGCAGCCGACGTCCCGGTGGCGGTGCTGGTCACCCCGCATGCCCAGGGCAGTGGCCTGGCCCGGGTACAGGGCTGGGACCCAGACGCGGACGACGGCGCCGGTGCCTGGGTGCCGTACCCGGCGATGCTGTTGAAGCTGACCCGGCTGGCCGAGGTCCGGCCCCTCGTCCCGGCGCCGCGCGAAGCCGAGGACGCGCAGCAGGCCGGAGGGAAGCGGCGTAGCTGGCGCGCGGACCGTGAGGAGCAGCGTCGTGTGGCCGAGGAGTGGCTGCAGAAGGTACGGGCCTCACTGCGCCGGGAGCCGACGCTGCTGTTCGTGGACGCGCAGAACGCGCGCTCGCACTGGACCTGGCTCCAGGACGGTCGTACGGCGCCGGACCGGATCCGCGACGGGCACGCCGAAGCGCGCCACCTGGACGCCGATCTGCGACTGCTGCGGGTGCGGTCGTCGACGAACCGCGAAACCCCCCAGTGGTGGGGTGTCAACCCGAAGGAAGGGCCCAACGGGATGCCCTCCAACTTGTGGCTGCCCGAAGGTGAAGGCTCGGGCCGGATCTTCTACTCCACCACTCCCAAGCCAGTGCAGTTCAAGAGTTCGGCCGTCGAGGCCGACAAGCTGGCCCCGCGCCCGATCCGGATGGGCAAGCGCAAGGGACAGCCGACCATCGACACGGGCGAAGTCGGCTGGATGCCCGCTCTCCTCGAAGTCGCCGTCCTCGGCTGTCACGAGGAGGACGGCGACGCCCCCCAGGCACTGGCCCTCACCGCCCACCTGCTGCGCCAGCCGCCCGACTACCCTGAGGCGCTGGCTCTGCCGCTGCCTCTCCACCTCGCGGGCCTCGGACAGCAGTATGTGCTGCCGACGCGCGGGAAGGAGGAGGCTCCGGCGGATGACGACGTAGCTCCGGCCACGGATCCCGATCCGGCGAAGTACCCTGCCCCCGGCCTGGAGGAGGAACCCGAGGCACGGGAGCGCGGAGCCGAGGACGAACAGCTGCTTCTCTTCGCGGAGTCGTTCCAGGAGTAGCGAGGGAAATCGGTACACAGGTAGGAATTGAAGAAATCGTTAACGCCGTCAACGAATTCATGCGTTGATGGCGTGATCGATCCTGTGTACGGTTGCCTGCATGACGGACACCCCCGCCTCGCCGGCAGGCCCGCTGGTCACCGGCTCCGAGATCGCCCGGCTGGCGGGCGTCACCCGCGCCGCAGTCTCGAACTGGCGGCGACGCTACGACGACTTCCCGACGCCGGCCGGTGGCGGTGCCAACAGTCCGCTGTTCGACCTGACCGAGGTGCAGGTCTGGCTGGACAGGCAGCGCAAGGGGCAGGACGTCTCGCTGGACGTGCAGCTGTGGCAGGAACTGCGCGGAGTCTCCGGTGACGACATGGTGGGCGGGCTCGCCGATGTAGCCCACCTCCTCGCCGAGGGGAAGGCGTCTGCCGAGCTACCGGCGGACGTCGTCCGGCTTGCGACGGATCTGGCCGAGAGCGGCGGGGCGGCCGAGGTGGTGAGCGCCCTCGCAGAGCGCTTCACCGACTCCGTGCGCCGCGCAGGATCGGACCAGGTCACCTCGCCGCGTATCGTCCGTGCCGTACGCCATTTCGTCGGTGAGGTGGAGCCCGAAGCAACTCTCTTCGACCCGGCCTGCGGCATCGGCACCCTGCTGCTCGCCGTCGGTCCGGAGCGTGGGCCCACACGTCGAGGGCAGGAGTCCGACGCTCGCAGTGCTCGGTTCGCGCAATTGCGGGCCGTCCTCACCGGACGTACCGATGTGGTCGTCGCCACCGGGGACTCGCTGCGCGACGACCGATGGGCGGAGCTGAGAGCCGACCTTGTCGTCTGCGATCCGCCGGTCGGTGAACCCGACTGGGGGCGCGAGGACCTGCTGCTCGACTCGCGCTGGGAGTTCGGCATTCCTTCGCGCGCCGAAGGCGAACTCGCCTGGTTGCAGCATGCCTACGCGCACACCGCGCCCGGCGGCCGCGTTCTCTTGGTCATGCCCGCTTCGGTCGCCTACCGCAAGGCGGGCCGCCGCATCCGCGCCGAGCTTGTACGACGGGGCATCCTCACCCAGGTGACAGCTCTTCCGTCTGGCACCGCGGCTTCGCATGCACTTCCGGTTCATTTGTGGCACCTGCGCCGCCCGCGGGCCCTGGGTGATGCCGTCACTGTCGTCCGCATGGTCGATCTGACGGCAGGCGATCCGGACGGCTCCCTGGAACCGGGCCGAGACCAGCTGGCGGATGTTCCTCTGATCGATCTGCTCGACGACACTGTGGACCTCACGCCTGGTCGTCACGTCGAGGAGTCCCATCGCGATTACGTTGTTGAATACCAGGCTTTGTGCCGGGAGTTGAACGAGCAGGTGCGGCTGTTGGCCGAGCTGCTGCCGAGGCTGGCCGCAGGCACCGGTCCCAGTTCCCTCGACGGACCTACCGTCAGTGTCGCCGACCTCGCCCGCGCCGGGCTCGTCGAGTACGGAGATCCGGAACCGGTCTCGGTCAGCGATCAGCTCGACACCGACTATCTTCAGGGCTTCCTGCGCAGCGTGGCCAACACACGACGCTCCACGAGCGCAAGTGGCACCTTTCGCCTCGACGGAAAGGGGGCTCGCATCCCGCAGATGGATATCACCGGGCAACGCCGGTACGGTGCGGTCTTCCGCGCTCTCCAGGAGTTCGAGGAACGATCCCGGAGGGTGGCGGAGCTGAGCCGGGAGGTAGCTAGTCTGGCTAGAGACGGTCTCGGCAACGGGGCGCTCACGCCCGACAGCTGACTGGCCATCACATCGTCTGCCTGATCGATTACTTCGGCTGCGGTACGAACGAACTGACGGTCCCGCTCCACGAAACCGCCAACGCCTCCCGCGACCGTGTGCATGCGACGAACAGCAGACAACGCTCCCGAAGCAGATCCGAATCATGCTGCAGCGCGTCCACGGAGACAGGCGTCACCTCACGAGCGAACGGCACCGCTCCTGCCGTCACCCCCAGGACGGCGACGCAGCGGAACTCCAGCCCCTTCATGGCATGCATGGTGGCGAGCCGCACCCCATCCACGGCCGGTCCCGGGTTGTCCCTGACCCGGACCACGGGCACCTCAGCCGCGGCCAGCTTGTCGTACGCCTTGTCCAGCAACACGTTGAAACGGGCGCACACGCCGATCTCCGAAGGGCGGATGCCCTGGGCTATCCAGCCCTCGACGCGCTCGACGAGAGCCGTGACCTCCGCCTGCTCGGAGCTATACCCGTCCGCGTGGGGCCTCCGGCCGTGCAACAGAGAGCGGTAACCGGCCAGGCTGTCACTGCCGTCACCGCCCAGGTCGTCGATCGACACCGGGCTGAGGATGCCCGTCGACCAGACAAGGATCTCCTCAGTGGAGCGGTAGTTGATGCGCAGGCGGTGGGTGCGGCCGGTCACCGAAATGCCCAGGGAGCCGAGAGAAACCTTGGAGTCGTAGATCCGCTGGTGCGGGTCGCCCGTGATGAACAGATCGTCGCTGCCGGATGCCACCGCACCGCGCAGGACGCGCCACTGTGCGGGGTGCAGGTCCTGGGCCTCGTCGACCACGACGTGGTCGTGGGTGGGCCCCGAACCGGCCAGGAGGTCGGCCGCTCGCGCGCACACTTTCAGGTGTGTAGTGGCCTTCTGGCCACGCAGCATCGACTCGAACAGCTCGATGGCGGACCACAGTTCGTCGCGTCGGGCGGACGGCAGTGCGCTCCCGCGACCGCGTCGCCAGGCGGTCCGGTAGGTCTCAGGGGTGCGCAGGTCCTGAGCCAGGATGACGTGCCGGTATTCCTGAGCCAGGAACTGCTCCGACCACGGCAGCCCCAGCTTCTTGACGACCCGCTGCCATAGCTGCCGTTCCTCCCGGTCGTTCACGGGGGAGGGGGGCTTGCCGTCGACGCGGGTTACGACGCCGTGCGCGTAGGCATTGACCGTGGTCATGTCGACGCGGCCGAGCAGCGCCTCGTCGCCGTCCAGGAGCAGGGACAGGTTCTCGCGCAGTGACGCGGCAAGGGCGTTCGTGTACGTGGTGAGGAGTACCCGGGTGTCGGGCGAGCGCGTGAGGAGATGCTTGACGCGGTGCAGGGCCGCAACCGTCTTGCCTGTGCCCGGACCGCCCGTGATCTGAACCGGGCCGCCGTACGACACCCGGTAGGCGACCCTGCGCTGTGAGGGATGCAGGAACACGCGCCAGGCCGTGAACGGCTTCTCCAGAATATCCGCCAGCTCTTCGGGGCCGGTGACCAAAGTGATGCGGCTCGCGGTGTTGGCGATGGCGACGGCGAGGCTCTCGTCCGGATCGGGGCCCGCGTCGACCGGACGGCGTACGGCGACGACGTCCCGGTACACCTCGTCGGGGCTGAACCCCTCGGAGAG
Source organism: Streptomyces sp. NPDC050704 (assembly GCF_040654355.1). NCBI lineage: Bacteria > Bacillati > Actinomycetota > Actinomycetes > Kitasatosporales > Streptomycetaceae > Streptomyces > Streptomyces sp. NPDC050704. Next base: position 154,599 of record NZ_JBFAHW010000002.1, read on the forward strand.
GAAGTGCAGTACCTCGAACTGGTCCTCAGGCAGCAGTGTCTCGAAAGCGTTCAGCTGCACCTTGTCGACGATGGTCCGCACCGCGCGTAACACCTGTTCGTCGATGCCGAGTTCGTGCAGCACCTTGTCCGAGTACTTTGAGAAGAGCAGAGAGGTGGCGGCCGCGGCAGCTTTCTCCAGGGCCGGAGTCAGCTGCTCGATGGCGATCACGTTGCGGACTTCGAGCGCCCGCGTCGCGGAGTTCATCGTGTACAGCCGCTTGGCCGCCCAGGTGTACGCGTCGTCGTGCCGTACGACGTTGACGAGCAGGAACACATCGCTGCCGTCATCCGGCGCGAGGACGACACCGCGCCAGAAGTCGTTGATGCGGATGGTCCGCATGCGTGGGTCCTGAGCGTTCTGCACGGACTCCAGGTGGAGACCCTTGTCCGCCTGGAGTTCGGGCACGGTGAGCAGCTGGAACTTCTGCATCGCCTTGCGTACGCCGGCCTTGACGGGTTTCTCCAGGATGTCGTAGCTCTCCCAGAAGCTGTTGGCGAACGCGAGCTGCGGCACGAGGTGAACTCCCCACCCTGGATGGACACTCCGACACTCCGCAGTCGATCACATGCCTGGGACGCCCGCCAACCGTTGGGCAACCGATCCGATGTCGGCGAGCAGGCCGGCTGGATCCTGGTCCAGGTCGAGGGCGTGCTGATGGATGACGATGCCCGCGTGCCGCACCTGGTGGGCGGCGTGCGAAGCGTTGCCCTTCGCGTAGACCAGGTGCCCTTCGCGCAGGCCGAGAGCCGTGCAGTACGCCAGCATCTGGTACAGGTCGGCGTCCGGATAGCCGTCCCGCTTCTCCGCCTTGTACTTGGCGTCCACCACGGCGCACGGCGTTCCGTCCGCGCCGTACAGCACGAAGTCGGGCTTCATCCGGATCTCGGCAGCGGTGTCGAGGTGATGCGGATCCTGGAGACGGGCCGTGTGACCGGTGCCCCGGAACGCCTCCCGCAGCGCCACTGTCACGAAGTCCTCGAAGAGTTTGTTCATGTCGAACAGGAACCCTTCAACCCGGAGTCCGCCGGGCGCGTGCTCGGCGGAGGCTCCGTCCAGGACGGCACGGGCGAGGTGCAGGGCGTGGTGGTAGCGGGAGTTGAGACGGGTGGGTTGCCAACCCGGGAGTGGCTGTCCGCGCACGATCGTGGTGACGTCGGCCAGGCGGACGCGCTGGTGCAGCAGCCTGCGACGCACCTCGCGCGGGACACCCGGTAGACGCAGCAGACGCCCGACGGCGGCCCGCAGAATGCGGTTCTCCGCGATGTCGGTGGTGAACTCGTCGTACGCCACTTCCACCGGCAGCGTCATGCCGAAGCGGCGCCGTATCTGCTCGGCTTCCCGGATCCGTCCGCGTACGACGAGGGAGGTCTCCTCCGTCGCCCGGTATCCCTGCAGCAGACCTTGCCGCACGGCCCGGTCCACCTGCCGCTCCACGGCGTGGGCGAGTGCGGGCAGCACCTCACGGTGCTCGGCCACCGACACCTGCCCGTCACGCCAGGCACCCTTCGGGTCAAGACTGTGACCGAGTAGGAAGAAGAGCCGGGCGATGGGCACCTTCGGTGTGATGCGGACGGTGACCGGCTTGCTGAAGCCCGGCACCGCGACGGCCACGGCACCGACCTTGCTGCCGGCCCGCAGCGACCAGCAGCCGGCTGCGTACGGATCGGGGGCGGCGTCCACGATGCGCGCAGTGGTGAGGGCCCGACCGATGGCGTCAGCCAGAGGCACGGAGACCGCCGGTGCGTGTTCGACGAGATGCACGGACTCGACGGCCGGCACGGTCGCCGAAACGGGCTCGGTGCCGACGGTCACCCCAGTGACTCCCGAACCAGCGACTGCCGCAGCGCTGCCAGCCCGTATCGCTTGTCGATGTCCACGCCCTCTCCGTAGTGGTGCTCCTCCAACAGGGGCAGGATCTTCGTCCGCCAGGTCCGCTCAAGGCCACCCTCTCGGTACACGCCCTTCTTCATCAAGTACGAGGGTCCGATGCGGAAGTCGGCGTCGTCGATTCGGGAGTTGAGCGCATCGAGCAGATCGGCGGGCTCGGTGTCCTTGCCCTCCTTGGCCAGCCAGCGGCGCAGCAGCCCGCTCGTCGGCTCCGTGCGCGGGGACAGTTCGACGAAGGCGAAGCGGCGACGCATCGCCGCGTCCACCAGCGCGATGGACCGGTCGGCGGTGTTCATCGTGCCGATCACGAACAGGTTCGGCGGCAGCGCGAAATCATCGCCGGAGTACGGGAGTTGCAGAGACTTGTTCCGGTATTCGAGGAGGAAGTACAACTCGCCGAAGACCTTGGCCAGATTGGCGCGGTTGATCTCGTCGATGATCAGGAAGTGCGGGATGTGCCGGTTGCCCTCGCGGCCCGCGAGAGCAGCCAGGTCGCGCAGGGGGCCCGCGGTGATCCGGAAGGCGACCTCCTTGGTCTTCGAGTCCTCCTTCGGCCGGAACCCCTCGACGAAGTCCTCGTACGCGTACGAGGGATGAAACTGGATGAGTTTCACCTGCTCGGGCCCGCCGCCCAGGAACTCGGCGAGTTTCAGGGCCAGATACGTCTTACCGGTACCCGGCGGACCGTACAGCACCAACTGCCGCTCGTCCGCGAGCAGATCGCGCACCTCGCGTAGCCATTCCGTGTCGTGAACCAGGAGCTCGGCAGCCAGCTCGTCCGTGGGGTCCGGCAGCTCCAGCTCGCGGCGGGCGACCAGGGCGGGGATCTCCACACTCGGATCACGCTCTATGTCCTGGGCCTCTTCCGCCAGCTCCTCGTCGCTCAGGCCGAGCCCTTCGACGAGGGCCTGGACCGAGGAGAGGTCGACAACGTCGTGCTGGATCGACAGCTTCTGCTGAAGCTCCTCCGGAAGATCGTCGTACGGATATCCGGTCGGCTGCCAGTCCACCGGCCGGCGCAGGTTGGACCGCCGGTCCTCGGACTCCGTCTGCTCCGCCTCGCCGGTGATCTCACCGACGTACAGCTGTCCGCCGGAGATGGTGCACACCGTGTCGCCGGGCTTCATCCGGGAGAGGAAGGCGTGCAGCTCCTCGACAAGCTGCTGTTTCTGCCCGTATGTGGCCGTCGACTCGTAGTCCTCCTGGACGAAGGTGCGCAGGTCGTCCTTGCTGGTGCCCTGTCGCACGCCCTGCCGGAGCCGGGAAGCGGCGAGGGAGACGCGGCCCTCCGGAAGCCAGAGACGCTGGACCAGGTCCATCCCCGTGACGTTCGAACCACGGATGAGCCAGGGGCGGTTGGGGCCCGCCCATACCCCCGACATGTAGTCGGACAGCGGTGCTCCGTCCTCGGTCCGCCACTCCTCCCACCCGTTGCGCGGGGCGCCGACCAGCAGCACGGCGGCGAAGGAGGGCGAGCCGCACACCACATCCTCGGTCAGTTCCAGCCAGCCCGGCCAGCGCGTGGAAGCAACGAGTACGCCCTGTGCCTTGAGCTCCGTGCGCCGCTTGGACGGGCTCTTGAAGTGTGTGGCGAGCGACGGCATCACATGATCGCGTGCGGGTGATCCGGCCCGCACGAGGAACTTCCTGCTCCCGTTCGTCCCGGTCTCGTCCAGCAGCACGCCACGCGCCCGGTCGATCCCGTCCCCGTTCGGCAGCCGCAGCCGGAACTCCGGGTACTCCGCGTGCTCGTCAACCATTGTCCCTGCTCCCCCTCGACAGAAGATCCCTTGCAACAGTAGGGGCCCGCACTGACAACAGTCCCGAACCGTACGGGCAGTCGCCGGCTACGACCCCAGAAGCGTCACAGATCGTCAGGGAGCAGCCGGAAGGCAGGCTGACCGGTGAGCGGCCGCATCATGCGGAAGTGGCTGTCCGTGGTGAACATGTCCGCGGTCTGGAAGGCCGACGCAAGGGCGACATTCATCGCGTCGACGAGCCCCACTCCCTCCCCGCCGTCCGCGTCCGCGTACCCCCGCATCACGGCCATGGCGCTCCGGAGGTGCGGTGCGGTATCGAGGATCTCGAACCTGCGGGCCTCCGCCTGTCCAGCGATGAAGTCGAGCGCGTTCATGGCCGCCGCGGGGCCGATCCGCGAGGTCAGCAGATAGTCGAGCTCGGTGAGCACCATCGAGGACACCACGAGGTGGCCTGTGCGGGCGAGGGCTTCCCGGTGGGCCGCGTGGCGGGGGTCCTTGGGGGTGAACAACCGATACAGAGCGTTGGTATCGGCGATTGCGACCGGAATGTCAGTCATCGGTCACCGCGTCGTCGGTGGCTGTGCCCATGCCTCGCAGCGCCGCCTCGATCTCGTCGTCGTCCAGTACAGGGCCGCCCAGGTCCGGAAGATCCAGCTCGCCCATGGGGTCGGTCCGGAACGGGTAGGCGGGCCGGCCCGTCAGCGCACCGCGGGGCACGATGTCCCCTATGGGCACCCCGTCCTTGGTGATGGTCACTGTCTCACCGGCCGCCACACGGGCCAGGACCCGCGATGTCTGCTGGTTGAGCTCCCTCAGCGGGACCTCCGCGTTGTCACTCATGCCTCCACCGTACTACTCGTTCTACATGGCGGCGAGCGTGTGCCCTTTGCCTGCGTCGCCGCTGAGCGTGTACGGACCTGATGGTCCTGAGCGTGGGTGTTGGCGTCGGCCTTCCACCTCAGGTCAGGGTGTTGGTGAGGTGCGGACCGATGTAGCCGATGAGGATCCCGTGGTCGGTGCAGGCCCCGTCGTAGTAGTGCAGGCGGGGCGCGACTGTGTTGCCACCACCTATACGCAGGTGGGCGCCCATGAAAAGCCTGCCGTCCGAATGCACACCGTCGGGAACGGGGAATGTGCGCGTTTTGCGCCAGGCGCCGTTCGTCTTCACCGTCTTCGACTCGTCCCGTACGACCTTGCGGGGTGAGATGACGTGAGCCCCCTCGGGTGCGTCGGCGCACCACTGCTTGAAGTCGCAGTTCGCCTTTCCGGTCGCGACCGCGTCGGCGAAGTCCTGGAGTGCCAACAGGGCGTCCCAGGCCATACGGACCCATGACGAGCCGTATGCCTGATCGTCGAGTTCCAGGGCGTACTTGTGACGTCCCGTGAAGTGCACCCGCGGCATGGCCTTGACTTGATCCAGGATCTCGGCGAAGGACGTGGGTGCGTTCGCAGAGAGATCTACCGGCGCGTACGCCTGTTCGGCAGCGCCCAGCTCAAGCAGTCGCTTCTGTAGTTCTCGGACCTGCGCCCTGGCCTTGTGGAATTCCTTGTACTGCTCGTCGTAGTCGACGACGAGTTGGGTCTCGTTGAGCTCCGTCTGGCGGAGTTCGTGCTTGAGATCGCGGATCTCGTCGGCCCTGACGCGCTGCTCGCGCCCCGCCTCCTCAAGGATCTCCAGCAACACGTCGTTCTCGTCGCGCAGTCGCTCCAGGTCGGAGTTGCCCATGCCGTCCCGGGCCCGCGTCCGCATGACGGGTACGGAGTCCAGTGCGTCAGGCAGTGGCAGGCGGGTGGCCAGGCCCTGCGGGAGCTGTGCCAGGATGCGGCGGGCCTGCTGCGGTCTCTCTGTGATCATGCGTTTGGACATCACGCGGTGCCGCTGACCGTCGGCCGGCCAGGCGGGGTCGACTCCGGGCAGGTAGGTGCGGATGCCGCCGTTGTAGACGCGGTGGTATTCCAGCGCCCGGTTGAGGGTCGACTCGGCGCTCGGTGTGAGGATGTAGAGGATGGCCAGCCCTGCCAGGGGACGGACGAGGGGGTCGACCGTCCCCTCCAACCAGGCGTCGAAATCCACACCGTACGGTGTGCTCGCCATGACGACGGGGAGACGTCGGTTGGCGTCGCACAGTTCGTCGATGACGGATTCGACGTCCTCGGTCTCGATGACCTGAGGCATGGCGGTCACGTCTGCCCGGCCATCGCGTGCGTCGAGCACGTCGAGCAGGCTCTTGGCCAACCGAGGCGTCTTGGCGGGTACGGGGATGGCGTCGGGGTCGTCAGGCAGGTGTTCGACGTCGAGTTGTACCCAGGTGGGTTCGTCGGTGATCTGCCGCGTCACCACGGTGGTTTGCCATGTACCGCCGGGCGCGGTTTCCCGGAGCCGCCAACGGCCGTAGGTGCCGGTGGCGGCGGTGACCGAGTCGTGGTCGAGGGTGACCCCGTGGGCTATCTCGTTGCGGCCTTCGACGAAGGCATCGATGTTGTAGGTCTTCGGCGGTTGGGTGAGCCAGGCACGCAACTGCTCGTCGACCAGCGCTCCGGTCCTCACGTAGTCGGCTTGGCTGGTGACCACCATGCGGTAGCGGCGGGCGTCCATCGTGTGGCTCCTGACGTTCGTGGGAGAGGCGTGTCGGGGGCTCAGGTTGTGCCGGCGGACAGGACACGCAGCAGTTCGCTCACGTCCTGGTGCCAGGCCCGCACCTCGGCGGGTGTGGGCGGCAGTTCATACGTGTGGTGATGGCACGCGGCGCTGAGGGCGGACCATACGGCGTACCACTGGCGGGCGACGGAGGGGGCGACGTACCACTGCAGGCAGAGCAGCCGCGTGCGACCGCTGCTGCGGGTCATGCGAGGGCTGACCATCTGCCAGTAGGCGTCGAGAGTTTCGTCAAGGGCAAGACGGAGCAACATCGCCGCGGCGCGTGCTCGGACACCGGGAGTGAGAGTGGTATCACCCGGTGGGTTGAGCAGGTGGTCGGCGGCGGTGACCAGAGCGTTCGTGGAGAGACCCGCCCTGGGTGCGGAGGAGTGGGTGAGACCGGTCACCGGGCCTGCACCGCCTTGGCGAGCCGCTCCGTACGCCTGACCAGATCACGGTGGTCGCCGACAGGCTTGGTCGGGGCCTGGTGGGAGGCCTGGTTCAGTTGCCGGATCAAGTCCCGTGCAGAGGTGCCGTGATCGCGTGCGATCGCGTTCAGTACGTCGACCGGTCCTGCCCCCTCCATGCCCATCGCGATCGCGGCGAGGCCGGTGAGGGGCCCGGGCTGTGTGACCTTCTCTTGAATCCTGCTCTGCTCCAGCCCCGCGTCACGGAGGGTGCGCCGGGCGATGACCTGGTACGCGGCTTCCACTGCGAGGCGGCACATCGGGGGCAGCACCCGGTCGGCCACCTCCGGCGGCAGGTGCGGGTCGAGGGCTACGGCCCTCGCGTCCTTCAGTGCCTGGCTCACCGGGTCACTGACGGGGACGACTTCGACGACGGAGTCGATCTGCCGGGAGACCGCCATGACCGTGGCTCGCAGACCGAGCCGGTTGATGGCCTCCTTGAGCCGGGCGTCGTGGGTGAAGACGACGACCTGCCGGTGTTGGGCGTACAGATCGAGGACCTTGGCGAGGCCGTCCACCTTCTCCGGGTCCATGGACTGCACCGGGTCGTCGATGATCACGAAACCGAACGGGCTGTCCTGGTGAGTGGCGCGCGGAATGAACAAGGAGAGGGCGAGCGAGTGCAGCTCGCCCTGGCTCATGACGCCGAACGCGGGCGCGTCGGCCTCGTCCACGGAGACGGGAAGACTGACCTGCCGCTGCGGACCGACGCCGGTGAGCCCGATCGCGCCCAGCGAGACACTGCTGCGCTCGCACAACAACCGCCAGATCTCCCCGGACTGGTCGGCGAACGGCTTGAACCGGACCTCCCGCAACTCGTCGGTGAGCACGCGCAGCCAGGCGCGTACTGCCTTGATCTGCTTGGCGACGGGATTCGCCGCCTGCGCGGCTTCCGTCTGCCCAAGCCACGTGGACAGCCGTGCCGCTACAGGCTGCCAGCGCCCGTCCTGCGCCGTGATGCGACGGACGGCGTCATCGCGCACTTGAAGACAAGCCTCACCGAGGACGGCCGTGGCGCGTTCCGCCCGGTCCGCCAACTCGCGCGGCTCGCGTACGGCGCGACAGGCCGTCAGATCACGCCACAGCGCGGCGAGTGAGGGTTCGTCGGCCTGGAGCCAGCCAGGAGGGGGCTGCACCAGGTCGTGCACCTCCTGTACTGCGGACGCCAGTTCGCGGTGGGCGGCCTCGGCGTCGGCGGCCTCCGCCTGGAGTCTTTCGACCTGCGCGCGGGTCCGCTCGGCCCAGGCACGGTCCAGAAGGTCCGTGCTGCCGCAGACCGGGCAGTCCGAGATGTCGGGGTGGCGGCGGCGATGTTCCAGCGCCGCATCGAGCAGTTTGATCAGCTGCCGGGCGTCCTCGGCGGAGCCGTGACGGGCATCGTCGGCCACGGCGGCCGCCGAGCGCAGCCGGGCCACGGCCTTGGTGACCGTCTGCCGGTCCGGATCCTCCAGAGCGGCCAGCCGACGCAGCCGGGACAGGTGCACTTCGTCAGCGACACTGTGACCCTTCAGCAGAGCCCGGACGAGGTCGAGGTCGGGGCTGCGGCCGGAGAGGGCCGCGACCGCTTCCGCGGCGCGCGGGTCGTCCACCGCCGACAGCTCCTGAATCACCGTGGCGGTGAGGGTCTTGGCGGCGTTCTCGGTCTCGGCCAGGGTCTTGGCCCGAGCTTTGGCCGCCATGTCGGTGTCACTGAGGAGTTCGAGGCCGAGAATCCGGGAGATCTCGTCGTGCAGGGTGGTGAGCGGCCCGTTGATGACCGCACCGAGCTGGGTGTAAGGGAGGAACGGTCGATACAGCGACAGTTGTTCGGCGTCGACCACGTCGTGCAGGTCTTCACCGGTGGGCTGTCCGGCTTGTTCCACGACGATACGGGAGTCCTCAAGCCCTTCGCCGTGCCAGACCCGGCGTACGGTCACGGGCTCCTTGCCACCGTCACTGCCGGCGTCGAAACAGAGTTCGACAGCGACCTCGGGCGAGGAGTGCTCGTGCAGGTTGCGCCAGCCCTTCTTCCACACCTGAGTGCGCCCCTGCCAGCGGAAGTTGTCACCCGTCATGGCCATTTCCGCGGCCTCGGCGAAACTCGACTTACCGGAGCCGTTGCGGCCCTCCACCAGCGTCAGTCCGGGGCCGGGATGCAGCTGGACGGTGGCGGCGGGCCCGATGCCGCGCCAGCCGGCGGCGGTGATGGACCGCATGTACACGGTTCCGGAATGGCCACCGCTCCGTGCCTGTGCGGCAGGCAGCAGATCGCGCAGCTGAGCCTGCTCCTCCGCGGACAGACCGGATTCGGGCAGACGGGCGAGGAGTAGATCACGGAGGGCGGTGTCGTTCATGGCTCGGCTTCCTCGGGTGCGCTGGAGGCTGCGGCAGGTGTGCCCGAGGTGTCGCCAGGGGACGGTGTGCCGTTGTCAGTACGAGCATGACGTTGCCCTGTTAGCACTGTCAACGTGTTTACGTGAATCAGTCTCGATCAATGATGTGTACATTCGTTCTAGGTGCTTCGCCCGCCGGGTCCGTCTTCAGGGCGCGTGAGGTGTCAGCGCCGGGAGGTCTCGACCTTGAACATCGCGTGGTCCATGCCGTCGGCGAACTCCAAGACACCCCGTTGGGTATCCGGCACCATGAGTACGGTCGTGCCTCGGACGAACTCACCTGGGCGGGGATGCGGTTCGATCAGGAGGTTCTCCTTCACGAGACCGAGTTCTGCGCAGTCCCCGCCAATCTCCTGGTCGACCTTCTTCGTCTCGCCGTCCTTGAGATGGCGACGGGCAGGGTCTGCCCTTTCTTCAGGATGCGGACATCGTCCGGTGACGGGCGCGAAAGTGCCACGGCCGTGGCCGACGAGATTGCGGTTGCGGCCGAGGGGCCTGTCCACGGTCTCCGTTCGGCGAACCGCCGCCGCACCCCGCCAGCAGGGTTGGGCCGACCGTGACACAGGCTGTCGCGAGGAAGACGTGCTTGCGAGAGACTGCTCTTCATCCCACCATGACGACGATTCCTTCCGGTGTGCCTCCTACCAGCTTCCGCCCGCAGGGCGCGTACCGCAGGTCGGCGGTAGGTCGCCGACGGCTCGGCGCACTTCGGAAAGCTGGTACAGGCTGAACGCGGAGTCGGCTGGGCCGTCAACAGGTCCGACTGCCGACGAGTCCCGGCTCATTGGCGCTGGGCCGAAAAGGGTCTGTCCGGACCGTTGTTGAACCTGATGTGATCTTGCGTGAAGCCCATGACGAACCGCTTACACCTGCCGTGATCCGGCCGCTGTCGAGGCTTCTAGGATGTGAACTCGTTTTCGATCGCGGGGTGCGGGCGGCGGCCTCGTGCGATTGGCCCATGGGGAGGGCGTCGAACGTCATGGTGGAGCAGAGCACAGCCCATGCACCAGCTTCAGTTTCGGACTTCGACTCGGCCCGGAAGCTCTGGTTGTGGGCGCGGATCACCGAGCTGAGCGAGGCGCTGAGTGACTTCGGTCCGCAGTTGCATGCGCTGATCCCTGCGGACCTGGGTGACCGGCGGCTGGTGAACGCCGTGGTCCTGTGTCGCGTTGCGGCAGACGAGGCACGCGTCCAGCCCGTCGCGGACACCGTCGCCTGGCTGGAGCTGCTGATCCCGCACGGCCATCGCCACGACCTGGCCGATGCCGTGCGCCGGCTGCGCTCCGCTCTCACCGTGGCCGAGGACCCGGCGCTGTGGTCCTGGCACGCGCAAGAGTGGGAGGAACTCGTCCTCGCGCTCTGGAGGAGTGACCGGGCCAGGGCTGTCGAGCCTGGCCGGACCGACGACGAGCTGGTCTCGCGGTGGGGCGTGCGGACGGCCGACAGCCCGCACCCCGAATGGGCACAGTACGAGAACGGGCTGTCGTTCACGCCGTTGACCGAACATCTCGCGGACGAGGCCGAAGAACCCCTGAGTCTGCTCGCGCAGGCGGTCCTGTCGCAGCCGCATGTCGTCGAAGCGATCCAGAACTCCCTGGCCGTGTACGAGGGTGGCCTTCAGGGCGCCGGACACCTCGCGCTCATCGCCGAACAGGAGATCTGTGCCGCGGAGTTGGGCGCATGGTGCGACAAGCATGCGGGCGGCGCGTCCCAAGCGACGGAAGACTTTCTGACAGAGCTGTACGAGTCCGTCGAGACCTACTCCGCCGAGGTCCTCGAACCGTTGATCCACTCGCTCTCGGCCTACGAGCGAACCTTGTTCCGCACTTCCATGTCCCCCGAGCGGCGTGACAGGAACGCGTACTTGACCGAATTCCTCGACTGCGTGGCAAACCCTTCGGCAAGCGCGTGGACGGACGGAGTGCTAGACCCCGGTGTCGCGGAGGAAGCTGCCGAACGCCAGGCGCGAGGGGAGCTCACCTGGCACTCCATGCGTGGCTCCGTACCGGTCTGGTACCACATCGTCACCTCCCCCCAGGAGCGGGCGGCCGCGCTGGCCTTCTCCGGAACGGCCTCGTCGTCCGCGATCCGCGTGGACGTCGATGCCGTCCTGGCTCGTCAGGGGACCCTGTTCGAGGGGCTGGGACTGGACGGACCGGAGGACTGGTACCCCGAGCCCGGTATCGAGCTGCGGTACTCCCAGCACAGCGCCACCGACCTGTGCGAACTCCTGACCCTCGCCGAACTCGGCCACGCCCGCCTGGAGTTCGTGATCCAGGGCGGGGACGAGAGGTTCGTACTGCTCCGGTCGCTGCAGGCCGAGATCCGGGACGCCGACGCCTCGGCCTGGTGCCAGGGCGCGCTGTACGGCCTGCGGAAACTGGTACCTGACGTCGATGACCTGGCGGACGTCATCGCGTCCGAAGAGCCCACGGACCAGCAGGACGACGAATGGGAAGACGGCTGGGACGACGAAGAGGAGGACGAGCAGGGGCAGCCGGACCCCACCTCCACCGCGAGCGGCTCGGACACCCCCGAGGCGACGGCGCAGCCCAAGTCCGCCCGGCTGTCCGATGAGTTGCTGGCCAAGGTGAAGGCCATCCTGCGCCTGGCCGAGAATCCGGCGGCCACGAAGGCCGAGGCGGAGGCCTTCTTGCAGAAGGCGACGGCCATGATGGCCAAGTACGGCATCGAGCAGGCCATGCTTCGCGGCGACGACCCCGCCGTGCGCGAGAAGCCGGCGGATCGTGTGGTCGAGGTTGTCGCCCCCTGGATGGGCGAGTGCAAGCGACTCCTGTCCGCCATCGCCTTCGCGATGCGCTGCCACCCCATCTATCCAGGGGGCAAGGCGAACAAGCACCGGGTCCACTTGTTCGGATTCCCCTCGGACCTGCACTCCGTCGAAGTCCTCTATGCGAGCCTGCGCCTGCAGATGCTGCAAGGCGCCGAACGGGCAGACGCGCGGCACCGGCCGACGGGGGAGCTCCCGCGGGCCTACAAGCGTTCCTGGATGCTCGGCTTCATCCGGGCTGTGGCCCTGCGGATCGGAGAAGCCGAACGTGCTGCGCGTGAGGACAGTGAGCGCGACCGTGCAGAGGCCGCTGCGACGAACCCCTCCGTGCAGGGCCGCAGTGTGGCACTCGTCCTGGCCGACCGGACCACCGAAGTCGAGACCGAGGTCGCCTCCCGCTACCCGAAGCTGGGCAAGGTACGGCGTACGCGCTTCACCGGCAGCGGATACCGGCAGGGGCACGTGGACGGGCAGCAGGCCGACATCGGGGCCCTCGCGCTGGACGACGATGAGAGCGATGATCTGAGCGAGCTCATTGCCTGATCGTTCTGGTGGCAGCGGGGCCTACTTGGGACTCAGAGCAGCGCTGACCGCATCCATGTGATCGCTTCTTCGGGAGGCGCATGGGTGTCGATGCCGAGGACGTCGATGATTCCGAGTCCGCCCCGCGGGCCGTCGACCTGGAGGCTGCGGTGGGCGTATCCACCAGGCTGGGGATGGATGATCACTGCCCTCGGGGCGTCGCCGGGGGCGTAGCCGACGCTGTAGGTGAGGAGTTGGTGGGTGTCGGCGGCACTGATGCTGTGGCGGTCGTAGCGCTTGTACTTCGCGTCCACCGGCAGCAGTGTGCGTTGGGCCGTGTCACGCCGGGGAAGGCTGAGCAGGAGATCGGGTCGGAAGGTCGAGGTGCTGCCGAGGTCTCCACGTACGGTGATCGCCACCCGGCCACTGCTGGCAACGGCGTGCCCGCCGTGCAGAGCACCGGCCTCGGTTGCCAGGCGGCGAACGACCGCTTCCCAGAGCGCGGGCATGGTCAGCAGCAGTCCGTCCGCCGTGGTGCCGCTGTCGGTGAGAAGGTCCGTCACGCCTCCGCCGCGCAACAGCAGGCGGGCCCAGGTGTGGGCGGCACGGTAGCGGGCGTTCAGGCATGTGTAGTGGGTGCGGTCCAGAGTGCGCAGCGCCGCGGCCGGGGTAGGGGCGCACGGAAAGGCGCCGGCGATTCCGTGGAGGTCGCGGGCCAGGTCGGAGCTGGCGGTCAGACTGAGCGCAGCCTTCAACGCGCTCCCCAGGACGCGGTTGTCCCAGATGTCCGGCTCCCGGTCGAAGGTACGGACGTGTAGCTGGTCCAGTTGCCCGTAGCGGCGGGTGGCCTGGGCGGTGGCGTCCAGGTGTCCCCGGAGCACCGGTTCGAGACTCTCGCGGCGTACGTAGTCCCGGCGCAGCCCCTCCCGCAGCAGCTTCTCGCACTCCCCGAGAAGGGCGGCGGCCACCAGGTCGGCGTAGCCGTCCGGGCCGGTGGCCCAACGTCTGGCGGTCGCCGGGACAGGCGTGCCGAGGGCGTAGGCGAGCCAGCTCATGAGCTGCTCTCCCGGGATGGCGAACTTGGGCTCGACGATCAGGCGGACACGGTCCAGGACCAGGATCCCGACGGTCCCGTCGGCTTTTAGCCGCCACCCGGTGCGGTCCGGGGACAGTGTGAGGCAGCCGCGTGCCTGGAGGGCACCCAGGCGGTCGACGTCCCGGGGGGTGAGTTGTTCGAAGCCGAGTTGGGCGGACTCGTACTCGCCGAGCCGGACCTCGGTGCGGTCAGGCATCGGGGCCCGGTGCGCCGCTGGTGAACTCGGTCGCCAGCGCGTCGGCAAGGTCCTGCGAGGACATGAGGACGGGGCGTCCGGTGTCCGCGTCGACGAGGCCGCCGAGGACGCGGTGCAGCAGGTCGGCCCGGCCGAGACAGTAGTCCTCCAGGAGCGGGATCACCTCGTGGTGGAAGGCGGCGGCCAGATCCTCTTCGGTGGCGATCGGCTCACCGTCGCGCAGCAAATAGGCGTGCCCGATCTGGTGGTCGGCGTCGAGATGGCTGGTGATGCGGGTGTTGAGGGACTCGAAGAATGCGGCCAGGTCGAGAGGGCCGACGGTTCCCGAGACCGCGTCCGGGTCGGGGCCGACGGGCAGGAAGGCGAAGCGGCGGCGGACCGCGGCGTCCAGGTGGCTGATGCTCCGGTCCGCGGTGTTCATCGTGCCGATGATCCGGACGTTCGTCGGCACGGAGAAGCGCCGCTTGCTGACGGGCAGGACGGCCGGCAGATTCCGTTTGTCGAGTTCGAGGAGCGTGATCAACTCGCCGAAGATTCGCGGCAGGTCACCGCGGTTGATCTCATCGATGATCAGAAGGAACGTCTGCTCGGGGTGGGCGGCAGCCCGGCTGCACAGGGTGTGGAACAGACCGTCCGCGAGGGCGAGGGTGAGTCCGGGGCCCGTGGCGCTCAGGTCCGGTTTGAAGCCCTCGACGAAGTCCTCGTATCCGTACGAGGGGTGGAAGGTGACCAGGTGGATACGGTCGCCGTGCAGCATCTCGGCCTGTGCCTCGGCACGTTGGCGGGCGTCGGCTCCGAGCACGTCGGCGCGGCCGGCCAGGGCGAGGGCGGCACCGAGCGCGAGCCGTGTCTTGCCCGTACCGGGCGGCCCGTGCAGGATCACCTGCCCTTTGCGCTCCAGGGCGTCCAGTACGGCCTGAACGTCCTCGGGCAGCGCGACAGGCACGCCCGCCTGAGCCCTGCCCGTGTCCGGGCTGGAGTCGGCCTGGTGTGCGGTGAACTTGGCGAAGAGGGCCGGGTCGACCTTCGCGAAGGTGGACCGCCACCCGTGCTGGGGCTTCGACAGTTTCTGCGCGTGGGAGATGTCCCAGGCCACCGGAACGACATGCTGGAACTCCGGGCGGTCCAGTCCGAATTGGTAGCTCCCATCGACTGTGCCGGTGGCCAGGACTTCCTCCATCCCGCGGTTGGCGACGACCCGGTCTCCTGCCTCCAGGTCCCGGAAGGACAGCAGCCGACGGGCGAGGGTCAGGCTGCCGCCACTGCTGCGGGGCCAGTGCGCATCCAGGGCCTGCTTGAGTTCCGTGTCGCTCTGGTACTGGCCGAGATCGCCGAGCTCGTCCCACCCGACGCAGATGAACCCGCCGTCCCGGCATTCCTCCCACAGACGGCCGCGCTCGCCGGGAGCGATCTTCCAGATGGTGCGCTGCCGGGGACGCGGGTCGAAGTGCTTGTACAGGAAGCGCATCGCCTCCTGCCCCGTCCAGCCTTCGAACTCGGCACGCTCGCCCACGAGTTCCCGCAGCTGACGGTTTCTGCGCCAGGCAGGTGCGTCGGCGTCCACCGCGCCACCCAGCAGGGTGACGAACCTACGCATATGCTCGGCCGCGTAGATGGGCAGGAAATGCTGGGGGAAGTAGGTCGCGAGTGACTTCGTCACCAACGTCGGCCCGAATCGCAGCACTTCGAGGTCGTCCACGGCCTCGAAGTCTCCAGACCCGACGGCGTCGAAGGCACGGACGAACTGTCCGCGCAGCTCCGCCCAGGCGTCCTGCGGATCCATCCCGCGCAGGGGAGCGGCCAGCCGCCACTCGCCGGATACGTGGTGGTACATGATGTGCTTCGCGGCGCTGCCGCCCTTGATACTGCCCAGGTGCGGAGTGTCGAACTCCATGAGTCGGCAGTACGCCGGCCCCGATCCGGACGGCGCGACCTGCCCGAGGGCGTAGCGCTCAAGCGGCAGCTCCGCCCACTCATCCAGCGGAAACAGGGACAGCACCTGCTTGCGCTCGTCCTCGGCAGTCGACTCGATCTCCGCCACGGCACCCCGGTCGAACTCGGCTGCCGCCGCGCGCACATCCACCCCACCCGTCATGAAGGTCATCATGCCGGAAACGGTGGCAATGTCCCCTGCGGAAACCGAGGTTGAGTGACTTCCTGCGGGCGGCCTGCGCGGGTGACACTATGGCGGGCCACGGCGAATCCGTTCCTGGGGCAGAGCGGGCGCCACGGCGATGGGGGAGACCGTGGAGGACTGGATCTACATCCTCAACCCGAACAAGGACACCCTGGACGGGGAGCCTTCCGACAAGGAGACTATCCGCCGTCTCGCCCGCGAAGACCCTGGACGCGACTTCTGGCTCAGCCGACGCAACCGCATGAACCCCGGCGACCGCCTGTGGTTCTTCTTCAGCCACCCGGAGTCGGCGGTAGCCGCGGTGGCCGAGGTCGACAGGGAGCCCCGGGAGGTCCCCGACGACCCGGACTTCCCGTACCGGGTCGATGTGACCTTGCTCCCCGTGGCCACGGACGCGCTGTACAGCGATCCGGTGGGCCGGGACGAGCTGGAACTCGGCCAGGTGCGGTCGGTGCAGAAGGTCAAGCCGGGGGCGTTGCCGATTTTGCTGGCGCGGGCAGGTCTGTGAGACGGACGTCCGGGGCGGACCGCTTGGAGGGCGGCCCACGCGCCGGTCCACGGAATTGAAGAGTGCCTGAGTGTGCTTCGTGAGGACGGTGCACGGGCAGTGGTTGCCCGCCCGTCCACTGACGCGGGCGCCTTGCGGGAAGCGGCTACCAGGGCTCCAGTCGCTGCTCCGTCGGGTTCGAGCGGGGCAGCAGTGTTTCGCGGGCACGTGAGTTCAAGGCCATGAGGTGGCCCGTCGTACGGTCGAGGCAGTAGACGAAGGCCCTGGCCTCGTCGGCGAAGGCCGCTGCCGGACGGCTGATACCGGCTTCCGTGATCACGATCAGCCGCTTGGGTACGTCCTCGCCGGACGCCGCGGCCAGGCCGTTCAGCCGCTGAACCTCGGAAGTCGACAGATTCTTGGCGCGGTTGTGCCACGCGATGTGGAACGCCTCGGACCGTATGGGGAGTTCGGCGTCACCTTCCTCCAAGTCCCCGAAGCCGAAGGCCGTGAGCTGGTCGAGGACCGCGTCGGTGATCTCACGAGGGCTGGGAGACCTCCGTGCGGTCCTGGGCGTGGAATCCTCGATGAGTTCGCCGGGGCCGGCGTCGGAGCCCTCCCGGTCGGCCACCTTGGGATGCCGCTCGCACAGGGCCTGTTCCAGGCTCTTGAAGTGCAGGTGTCTGCCGAAGGCGGCGACCATGTCACCGGGCGGGAAAGGCAAGGGACCTACTCCTGTCGAATAGTGGCGTGGGTGGGAACGCCGTGATTTGTTGACGGAGCGTAGGTCGACCGGACGCCGTCGCTCAAAGCCTTTGACCGTCCTCAACGGCATCGGCCACCGGATTGGCGGGATACCACCGCCTCCGGTCGCTTGCCGTGCTGGTCGATCTCGGCCCAGATCGTCTTGCCGCTCGGGGGGTAGGGGTCCGTGCCCCAGCGGTCGGCGAGGGCGGTTACGAGGAGAAGGCCGCGGCCCGACTCGTCGTCCACCGACGTCTCGAAGCCCGAGCGCAGCAGCGGTAGTTGGTCGCCGCGTACGTCGGTGACCGAGACGCGTACGGTGCCGGTTGCCTCGTCCAGCGTGAGGGCGACCTGGAAGTCGCGGCCCTCGACGCGGCCGTGCAGCGCGGCGTTCGCGGCAAGTTCAGCCACGACGTGTTCGACGCGTTCCGTGACGGCGAGTGAGACCTGCCAGGCCTGGAGTCGTTCGACAGCGAGCAGCCGGGCGAGGCGGGCGCCGCGGCGGGTGGAGGACAGCCGCTGGGCGAAAGTGCGTACGGCGGCGGTGGCTTGGGGTGTGGGGGCGCTCATGGGGTCACCGTGAGGGGCGCGCGGGGGTGTGTTCCAGAGGTACGGCCCGTACGGTGCGTCAGCGTACGGGGACGTTCTGTAGACGGTACGCCGATCTTGCCGTCACTCTGGGTGAGTCGATCGCGGGGAACAGCGCACGTACGCACCTGGAGGTGGCCGCGGATGGCCGACGGCACGGAGAGCATGGACAGCGCGGACAGCGATGACCTGACGGCCTGTGAGGCGGAGCGGGAGCCCGACCCCTCGGACAGTCTGCGGACCTTCGGGGCGGTCGTCCAGGCCCTGCGCGAGAACGCCGGGTTCAGCCGGGCCGACTTCGGTGACCTCGTCCGGTTCTCCAAACACACCGTGGAGTCAGTGGAGTTGGGGCGCCGGATGCCGGACGAGTCGTTCGTGGAGCGGGCGGAGGAGGCGCTGGGGAACACGGGTGCGCTGAGGAGGTCGGCGAGATTTCTTACGCGAGGGGAGGCGGGGCTGGCGGCTTGGTTTCGGCGGTGGGCTCGGCTGGAGCGGGTTGCGGTGAGTTTGTGTACGTATGAGTGTCGGTTGGTGCCGGGGTTGTTGCAGTCGGAGGAGTATGCGCGGGCGGTGTTCGAGGGCACGATTCCAGTGGTCACGGACGGGCAGTTGGAGACGCTGCTGGCTGTGCGGTTGGAGCGGCAGAGGATGCTGCACGAGCGGCCGACGGTTCCGTTCAGCTTCATCGTCGAGGAGCATGTCTTCCGGCGTCGGTTCGGGGACGCGGAGCAGATGCGGGGCATGCTCGATCATGTGCTGGAGCACAGCGCGCCGCGCAACGTGACGCTTCAAATCATGCCGCTGGAGGGCGGGTTGCATGCGTGTCTGGATGGTCCCGTGCAGCTTCTGGAGACGCCGGAGCGTCGGCGGCTCGCGTACTCGGAAGGACAGCAGAACGGCCGTCTGATCAGCGACGCGAAAGAGGTGAGCCTCCTCTATCAGCGCTATGACACACTGCGCTCGCAGGCCCTGAACCCCAAAGAATCGCGGGGCCTGTTGGAGCGACTCCGAGGAGAGCTATGAGCACGACGGAACTCGCCTGGTTCAAGTCCAGCTACAGCGGTAGCCAGGGAGACAGCTGCGTGGAGGTCGCTGTCACCGAACAGGCCATCTGCGTACGGGACTCCAAGGACGTGACTCGCCCGCATTTCGCCGTCGGGCGTGAGGAGTGGTCGCGGTTCGTGGGGTTCGCGGCGGGGGCCTGAGCCGTGTTCGTCCCGGCGGTCGTGTGATGACGTTCACCGCCGGGGCACTGGTTCAGCGGAGGTCGGGTCCGCCCGCCCCGGCTATCTCGTCGAGCAAGCTGATCGCCTCGTCGGCGTCGTCCGGGACGTCTGGGCCGGTGTCGGGAAGCGATCCGGATGCCTCCTCGTTAGCGAGATGCGGGTACTTCTCCAGGAGGAACCGCCGCCGGTACGCCATCTCGGCGGCGTCGACGATCCCCTCCAGAGTGGCCCAGTTGAGGGTGCTTCCAACGACGATCCCGACTGCGGGTACGGCCTTGCCGAGTCCCTTCTTGGTGAGGCGAAAACTGAATGCCTTCGCGAATTGCGAGGAGACCTTGGCGACAACCGTCTCGTTGAGGACCTCCCACGTCTTGCCACGGAAGAGTGCCTGAGTGAGCCGCGAGATGTCGGCCATCGCGGCGTTCTTGGCGGTGGCCGAACTCGCCGTCCCGGCATTGACGACCGACATCACGAAGAGTTTTTCGGCAGGCCTTTCGGGGTCGTAGCCGTAGAACAGCGAGACCTGGCCGACGGCGCGGGACGCGAGTCCGAGGACGAATGCGGTATCGGCGACGAAGGCACCTGTGATCACACCTCCCGAAGGCGCCGCCGCGGCGCCGGCGGAGGCGGCGATGACGAGCTGTCCTCCGGAGATCACAAGTCCCGCACTCGCGCCCGAGAGCGCCGCGGCGGCCGGGAAGTACCAGCTCGCCGCCCGTCCGCGGACCGCGTCTACCTGTTCGAGGTCGAGGCGGTGTAGGTCGGAGAGCGATGCGACGTCGTGCCCGCGTTTCTTGTGGAGCGCCACCACCCGCTTGGAGGAGAGTCCCACTCGCGAGACCCGTCCCAACGTCCGCTGTATGGACTGAACGGCAGTGCCGCTCCAGTCCGGCAGGGCGTCGGTGGCGCCGCGAGCCCCGGTGCCGACCTTGTGAGCGCCCTTGGCAACGAATTCCTGTCCACGGGAAACGGCCGATTTGGCCCGTGGGTGCTTCTCCAGTTGCTTCGTGGCACGCTTGCCAACTTCCGCGACGCCATTGGCCACTTGTTCGCCGACGTTTCTCATCGCTCGAGACAGTGGACGGCTCTTGAACTGCTGGATGGCACGCCATTCCTTGAGCTCGTAGTCCGAGGGAAGCCGATCGGGCTGCTGCGGGTACTGCGGGTCACTCATGGTTCGTGGCGCTCCTGTCTCCGGGGCGAGCTGTCAGGCGGGGTGGCGGGGGCCCTGGCCCGGGGGTGGGGTGAGGGTGGAGGTGTAGTTCGCGCCGTCCGTCAGTGGGGTCTCTAGGTTGAGTCCGGCCTTTGCCATGCGGTCGTATTCGGTGAGGACCAGGCGCTTGGTGCGGTACTCGCCGTACTTGGCGATCTCGTTGTTCTTGAGGCCGCCGTTCTCCGTCTGGAAGGACTCCAGGATGTAGTCGGTGTCGTCGCGGGAAACGCCGTAGAGGTGGAAGAAGTAGGCGTCCAGTTCGGCTCGGAGTTGGGCGCGGCGGTCTTCGTTCCAGGTGAAGGGAGTACCGGTGTCGCCGAGGTCCTCGGCCAAGGGCTCCATCTCCCACGAGGTGCAGACGAGTTCGAGGGTGCGGGGGGTCAGGAAGGGCGTGTGAAGGGCCAGGTCATCGGGGTGGGGGACCGGGAGCTGCTTCCAGGTCCTCAGGCCAGCGTCGATGCCAGCGACCTTTTGGCGTGCCACGTAGTCGAAGACCAGAGAGCTCTGAGTAGCCACGAGGGCCGTGCTTAGCCCGGCAGACACACCGGGGAACATCAATGGGAACGTGTTGCCCACCCCTACCCGTGGCAGGAAGGCCGGGATTGCGGTGCGCTCATCCGTGACTCGCGCTACTCGGCGCCAGCCGATCAACCAGTCATGGTTCCACTCCAGGTCTTTCAGGCGCTCGGCGACGCCTGCAATTTGAGCCTCCTTGCCGTTGCGTGTGGTCGGAATGAGCCCGGCGTCCTGAATCCACTGGCGTGGCTGCGCCACGCCGTAGGGATCTTGCTTCCCTTCCACCGGGACACGTTCGTAATCGTCGTTGCCGAGGCCGTAGTAGCTGTTCCAACGGTGGTCGAAGAGGTGGGCCATCTTGGCGTCGTACAGCGGCAACATGCGCTCGCTGTCCTTAACGAAGACGTTCCCTTGGAGCTCCCAGCCCTCTGATTCCAGCTGAGATTGATCACGGAACAGGTCGGAGTCGTCCGTCAGGTTGATAAATTGCCTGAATGTGAGGCGCCACGGGTTACCTTCCGCCTCATTTTCGTTCACCAGCACGGGCACGCGACTTTGAATGGCTGTCGTGAGATCGCCGTCCCGTCGGGTGCGGAACACTGGGAGGGTGCCAGTGTTCGGATTGATGATGACAATCTCCTCGGGGGAGAGCGCGAAAACCGCCGTGCCGTCGGCGAGTTCGTCAGGGTGGCCGAGGAAGAAAGCGAAACGAGCAGCGGGTTCGGTCAGTCCGCGCCCCGTGAGGGAGACGAGTGCGAACTGGTAGCTGGCGTGTACAGCAGGGAACAGTCTCTCCCGCCTGCCGTTCTCGAAGTCGTACAAGTGTGTCACCGCGCTTCGCCGAGTCAGGTCCTGGAATAGGAACTGAGCACCTGCACCTGTGGCGATCTGAGTGGGGACGACTGTGCCGCAGCGGCCCTGCGGGGCAGTAATGGAGACGAACCGTTCCGTGAACAGTTGGTCTGTCTGGAGCGAGTTCACGCCCTTAGCCGAGAGTCCCCTACGCATCTGCGGGAAGGCCCCAGATGCTCCAAGGAAATGGAACGACGACTTCACCCTACGGCGTGCTGCATGGTAACGATCGGCCTCAGCTGGATTCTCAGACGCCCATTTAACGATCTCTGCACGGCGCTTCTGGCCCGACAGCTTAGCCAGCGACGGCTCAACAACGCTGAAGTACTCCTGATCCTTGAAATCGACCTTGTCCCACGGCGGATTCCCCAACACGCAGTCGAAGCCTCCCGCCCACCCCGTAACCGGATCAACCCCCGCCGCAGACAGATCCCCCGGCACGTTGAAGACATCCGGAAACTCCAAGTGCCAGTGGAAGAACCGGTACTCCCCACTCAGCCGCTCGACCTCCCGATGCGTCTCCTCCAGCGCGCCCACCCCCTCGGCCGACTGGAGCGACAGAAAGACCCGCTGAGTCACCGGCGGCGGCGCATCCTCCGTCTTCTCCCACATGAACGCGGCGCACCAGGCATCGGCGATCTTCAGGGCATCCGTATACGCACGGGACTTCTCCCACGCGTGATACCGCTTGGCGAGCTTCCGAACCTGCCCGAGTTTCGCAGTCGGCGACTTCTCCACAAGGTTGCGCAACTCGGAGCCGAACGTCGTGTTCGTGACGCTCACCGACTCCTCCATCTCGGCATCCAGCGTGACGATCCCCTGGCGTTCCTCCTTGTTCCGCTTGAGCCATGCATTCGTGACCGACTTGTCGTCACCCTCGACGACCTTGAACGCCGCCTCCGGGATCCCACCCCGCAGCAGCGCCGGCGTGGCGCCAATCAGCCCGTTGCCGAGCTTCACATGCGCGTCGAGGAAGCCCAGCGCCTTTCCTGGCTCCAACGCCTCCATCCACAGCGAGACCTTGGCCAGCTCCACGGCCATCGGATTGAGATCGACGCCGTACACACACCGCGCGATGACCTCGTGCAGCGCGCTCCGGACGCTCTCCGGCGTCGGCTCCGGCGTCTGGTCGCTCACAGCCGCCACCCGCTTGGCGATGCGGCGCGCGGCAGCGACGAGGAAGTGGCCGGAGCCGCAGGCGGGGTCGCAGACGGTCAGGGAGAGCAGCTCGGCGACGATGGTCTCCCGCGTGTCCGCATCCGACTGCTTGGCCTCCGCCGCCTTCTTCTCACCGCGTTCCTGCGCCGCCTGGATGACCGGGTCGAGAGTGGAGTCCAGCAATACCTCGACCAGCGAACTCGGCGTGTAGTACGAACCGGTCTTCTTGCGCTCGTTGCCCGCTCGGGGCACCAGCTCGAAGGTGCGGTCCGCGCCGGCCTGGGGGACCAAGTCCAACAATGATTCGTAGATCGCGCCCAGTTCCTCGGCGTCGAGTGTGCGGTAGTCGACCGTCCGCCAGCGCTGAGCCTCCGTGTCATGGACGACGGCTAGGTGCTTCACGGCCGCCAGTAGGTGCTGGTTGGAGAGGGAGAGACCTTCCAGCGGGGCGTCCGTCGGGGTCGGGTCGAAGAGACCGCCGAGGCCGGGCAGGCCCAGCTCCGGACGGCCCGCCTCTTTGCCCAGCGCCGCCAGCACTAGACGCAGGGCCTCCCACCGGTCCGAATGCGACGTACCCCGCCGCCGACGGGACTGCTCCCGCAGCCGCGCCGTTGCGAAGTAGTCGGCGTACCGCTTGCGCGCCTGAGGGTCAGCCTCCGGGGGGTGCAGCGCATCCCGGTCCTCGGCGACGAACAGGAACAGCATGCGGTAGGCAAGTCGAAGCAGTGCCTTGTGGTACGTGTCGCGGTCGAAGTTCTCGCGCAGGACACCGTTGGCCGGGTGCTTCAAGAAGCCGGTGCCGAGTTCTTTGATAGCCAGCCGTACGCCTACGCTTATGTCGTCGAGGAACCGCGCGCCAAGACGAATCGCCGTGTCCCGCCACACCTCCAGCCAGCATGTCCACTGGGAGCCGCCCTGCGGGCTCTCGAATCGGGACGCGTGCAGCAACCGGTAGAGGATGACGAACTCACTGAACAACTCGCCGTCGAAGATCGCCTCCAGGTCGAACTCGACGTACGACGTGGTGGCGAGGGCGTTCGAGTCGCGCAGCAGACGCAGTTGGCGGCCGTTGGTCAACAGAGCCCAAAGGTGGGCGTCGGTGCGGTTCAGTGCCTCCTGCAACAACGACTGCGGAGCCGGAGAACCCGTGCCCTGGCGCTTGTCCAGGGCGGCATTCCAAGTCGTCACGTGGACCAGCGTGTTGTCCCGCCGGTGGCTAACCGGAAACGTCTTCGTGTCATCGTCGGCCGTGATGCCCCCGTCGCCGACCGGGGCGAGGTGGCCGAAGCCGAGCGAGTCGAACAGCGGCTCCACCCAGTTGGCGCGGGCGTAGCCGGTGCTGTCGGGGCGGACCGACGACTCCGGCTCCGGGGGCAGTTTCTCGCGCAGCTCACGCCACAGCGACTTCAGGTTCTCCCACTGCCGCTCCGCCTCGTCGCGGACGGAACGGGAGCCCGGGATGCGGTAGTCCGCGGGGGCAAGGCCCTTGAGGTCCTTGGTGATCTTGCCCTCGGAGATCCGTACCAACATGTCGGCCGGCAGCAGCCCCCCGACCGTGTGGACCGCGGTGAACACCTGGTGGCGGGTGGTGGCGGACATCAGGCGGACACTCCCGGAGCAGTCGCGGCGGTGGCAGCGGTGGTGGGCAGGTAGACGTACACGCCGAGGATGTCGGCGTGCTTCTGGGCCGTGACGGACAGACCGCGGACGATCTCACCGGACGCCGCCCGAACCCGCCGGTGCGAGGCGTCGAGGTCGGCGGCCAGTTCCTCGCCGTACGCCGCCAAGTGGTCCTTCACACCGGGGAGGAGTTGATCGAGCGTGCGCGTCATCGTGCGCGTGCCGAAGTGCGGCGGCGTGCTCATGGACGCCGTTGCGTCGAGCAGTTCGGCAGCCCGCTCCGAGGTCAGCCACACGGCCTTCTTCGGGGAGCCCTCGAAAGCCACCAACCGGGCGTCCTCCGCCACGAGCTGCTTGTCGCCGCTGCGTGAGGGCAACGTGAGGTGGAAGCGGTAGCGGACCAGGAGCAGGGTCGTCATCGTGCCCACCGCGTCCGTCGTGACCACGCCGCAGCGGCGGGCAGGACGGGCGCCGGGCGCGTCCTTGTCCAGCGCGGCGTTCAGGACGTGGGACGCGAGCGCGCCGACGACCGGGTCCGTGCGGACCAGGGCCGCCTCGCCGCGCGCCACCGCCGGATCCGTACGGAACGGAATCGGGCGGTCCTTGTCGATCACCTCCGCACCTATGGCTGGCGCGAGGGCGTCCTGCAAGCCGATGGGGGTGCCACCCACCTGCGCGGTGAAGTCCTCGTCGCCGCCGCGCAGCACCGCGCCCAGAGCCTCCAGTGACTCCCGTACGAACGTCGTGATCTCGCCCGCGCCGCCCAGTGCCTCCCGGATCGAGGCGACCTCGCGGGCCACCTCCTGCGGGTGGATCGAGCGCTGCGCGAACCGCGAACGCGATGCCTTCTCGCGCTCGGCCGCCGAGTTCCAGTCGGTCTCCACCTTGCCCGCCGCCGTGTCGAGGGCCTCGGAGCCGAACAGGGTGTCCTGCTGGCCCTCGCGACCGCGCATGAGCAGCCATTCGACGATCGCGTCCGTGACGCCTGTTGACAGTTCGTCAGGGATGGAGACGGAGATGCCTAGGTCCTTCTTGATCTGGCGGTGCTTCTTGATCAGGACTTCGAGGACCTTGCCGTCGATACCGTTGTCGTCGCCGTAGACCGTGATGACGCGGACCTGGTCGCGGCGCTGCCCGTACCGGTCCACGCGGCCCTCGCGCTGGTCGTGGCGGGTCGGGTTCCATGCCAGGTCGTAGTGGACGACGGCGTCGAAATGGTGCTGGAGGTTGACGCCCTCGGACAGGCAGTCCGTGGCGATGAGGACGCGGCGCGCGGCGGCGTCCTCGCCCGCCTCGACGGCGAGCGCCTCGATCCGCTCGATGCGCTGCTGCGGGGAGATCGTGCCGGTGACCGCCTTGACGACGGTCTTGGCGCCGAGCGGGCCGCGCTTGCCGCTGTCCTTGTCGTTCTCCAGCTGCTCGGCGAGGTACTCGGCGGTCGGGATGTAGCGGCAGAACACGATCGGGTTGTGGCCGTCCGCCAGCAGGCCCTTGAGGTGCTTGATGAGCGCCTTGAGCTTGAGGTCCTTGGCCGGGCCCTCCAACTCCTCGGCTCGGTCGGCGAGTTCACCCAGACGGGAGCGAGGGTCGTCGTCCTCGTTGATCTCCGCGCCCGGAGCGACGTCCATGCCCTCCATGGAGTCACTGTCGGCCGCGTCGCTGGTGAGCGGGGCGCCCAGCTTGTCGGCCTCCTCCGCCGACGCGGCGATCGCCGCCGCCGAGCGCGTCCGCAGGGTCTTCGCGGCGGCCCGCGGCGACGACACCAGCGAGCGGAGCAGCGCGATCGCCGACCACCACGCGATCCGCGCCTCGCGCCTGCCCTGACCGCCCGCCTCCTCGACCCGCTCGCTCGCGTACGCGATCGCGTCGTCCAGCAGCGCCCGGTACTCCGGGGACAGCTTGTACGTCTCGTCCTTGAAGTAGCGGTCCGAGGGGAACGCGGTGCGCTCGGCCAGCGAGTCGTCGCTGAGGCCGTCCTCCTTGGTGAGGTACTGGCGTACGTCCGCCCGCTTGCGCGCCACGAAGTGCTGGGCCAGCAGCTTCCTTCCGGCCTCCGACTCCAGGCTCACCGAAGCCAGTTCGGGCTTGACCAGCCCCAGCAGATTGCGGAACGCGGACTCCTTGCCGCTGTGCGGGGTCGCTGTCACGAGGAGCAGATGTCGAGTGTCGTCGTCGGCGACGCGGCGCAGCAACTCGTAACGGAGCTGGTTCTGCGTACTCGTCGACGTGTCGTCGGCGACCACACACGTGTGTGCCTCGTCCACGATCACCAGGTCGGGGCAGTGGCGTACGAAGTCGTCGCGGTGGCGCGGAGACTTGATGAAGTCCGTCGACACGATCACGTGCGGATACTTGTCGAAGAGGGACTGGCCGAGGTCCAGGCGGCGTTCGAGACGCGAGACGGTCGACGACAGGACCAGTTCGGCGTCGATGCCGAACTTGCTCCGCAGCTCCTGCTGCCATTGTTCGGCGAGCGCGGGTGAACAGAGCACCGCCAGGCCCGTCGCCTCGCCCTGCGCAAGGAGTTCGCTGGCGACCAGGCCCGCCTCGATCGTCTTGCCGATGCCGACGTCGTCGGAGATCAGCATCCGGACCGTCTTCTGGCGCAGGGCCATGAGGAGAGGCACGAGCTGGTAGGCGCGCGGCTCCACCGCGATCCCGGCCAGTGAGCGGAACGGGCCCGCGCCGGAACGGAAGCCGACCCGCAGGGCCGTGCGCAGCAGGCCCGCCGCACGCTGGTTGCCGAGGTCGCCGGGCTCCGGCGGCGCGAACCTGGCCTCGTCCACCGTCTCGAACGCTGGGAACACGGCGGCGATGTCGTCGTCCGAGCCGCCCAGCGGGCGCAGCACGAGCAGATCGGGCTTGCTCTCCGGGAGCACCACCCACTCGCGGCCTCGGGTCTTCACCAGGGAACCGGTGGCGTAAGTCTGGGACATGTCGGTCGTCAAATCCTCTGGTCCTCTGGGCCTTTGATGCTCGGGGCAGGTTCTCTGGGAAGGCGGTCAGTCGGTGGCCGGGGAGCCGAAGTAGTGGACGTTGGCGGTGGCGATGGCGTCCCAGTCGGCGCCCTCCGGGAAGCGGACGACGTCCCAGCGGGCGTTGAACAGGCGTTCCTCGGCGTCCTCGTCGCGGAAGGCGTCCTGCTCCTTTGCCTGCGAGTCCACGAAGACGGCGACGTTCACGCCGGGCAGTCGGTAGACGTAGTCGGGCGTCGCGTTCGCCTCGGTGAGGAACGCTCCCGGCTCGTCCGGCAGCCGTAGTCCGCGCGCCTTCGCCCAGCCGAGGAAGTCGCCCTGCGCGGCGAGTTCGGCGGCCGACGCCTCGACGGGTGTCGGTTCGGCCGGGGAGTCGGCGAGGAGTCGCCGGTACTGCTCCGAGCGCGACTCGCCCCGGGAGGCCCGCCGCGCTGTCGCCGACGCGAGCCGCACCAGCAGACCGGCCACCGTGTGCCGGTTGATGAGCTTGTGGTTGAGCTGGTTGCCGTACGTCAGCAGACAGTCGTAGCAGCCGAGCGCGCAGGCCCGGCCGGGGCGGTGCTTCTCGCCGCCCTCGTCCTCGCCTGCCGGCCCGAAGTGGCAGATCTCCAGGGCCCGCGCGGCAGCCTTCGCCAAGGCGTCGTCCTCCGCCTGGAGGCGGCGCAGCACGCCCGCGCCGCCCTCGGCCGCCTCCGTGAACAGGATGCGGCCACGCGGTCCGTCGTCCGGCGGCAGCAGTTCGCTGGACAGCTCGGCGTCCTCCAGCTCGAACGCGGCCTCGATGCCCCGCTCCAGCGCGTACATCAGGGACAGTGCGATCGGCTCCGGCAGCGGCTCGTCGAGGGTGAGGACGAGGATGTTGCGCCGGTCCTCCACGTACGGGATGACCCGCTTCTTGCGCCGCCGCTCGGTGCCGTCCGGGTCGATCACCGGCAGCTCACTGGAGTCGCCGGACGCCTCGGAGGCGTCCTTGTCGTTCATCCAGCGGCCGTCCGCCAGGTCCAGCCAGTAGCCCGCGGGCTCGTCGTGCTTGGCGCGCACCCGGCCGGTGTTGGTGATCCGGACGGTCGCCGAGTCGCCGTACGCCACCTCGGCGAGCCGGTCACCGGAGGCGTCGTGGATCGATGCCTCCAGGCGGCCCTTGTCGGTGGCATCGCGCGTGTGGAAGCGGTACGACGTCTCCAGCCGGAAGCCGGCGCGGCGCCGCTCCTCCTCGTCGGAGGAGATCCGCTCACGGCGGGTGGTGTACACGGTGTGCAGCTGCAACAGGCCGTACGTCGCCGATCCCAGCGGCTCCTTGCAGAAGCCGCAGCGGTCCTCAC
Organism: Streptomyces sp. NPDC050704; assembly: GCF_040654355.1. Taxonomy (NCBI): domain Bacteria; kingdom Bacillati; phylum Actinomycetota; class Actinomycetes; order Kitasatosporales; family Streptomycetaceae; genus Streptomyces; species Streptomyces sp. NPDC050704. Next base: position 183,208 of record NZ_JBFAHW010000002.1, read on the forward strand.
GGGTCTCCGGGGGGTGATGGTAGCCGCAGTGCGCGCAGCGGCGGGCCTCGCCGGTCGTCAGCTCGCCCGAGGAATCCGGCGGCAGCTGGATGCGCGTCACCTGGTAGCGGGCGCCCTCGTGGTAGATCAGCGCACCCGGACCGAACTCGCGGATCGCGAGGAAACGGGGCCGCTGGAGGTAGTCCCCGTCACCGCGGCGGCGGCCGATCGTCGGGATGTATGCGGCGAGCGGCAGGCGCGGGAAACTGTAGCCGGGCAGGAAGCCTTCGGAGGCCAGGTAGCGGTACGGGTTGAAATCGGAGAGCACGGACTTGTTGTCGACGCTCTCGTTCATCAGCAGGTTCAGCTGCGTCCACGCCTCGCGCTGACGGGTGTTGGCCCGTCGGCGGTCCCCGTCCGCGAGGCCGTAGTCGATACGGCGCTCACTCTGGGTGTAGTAGTCCTTGAGCGCGGCGCGGAACAGGCTGCGCCAGCGTCCGAACGCACGGTTGAACCGTTCTGGCACCGATCGGACCTTGTCCTGGATCCAGTCGTCGTGCCACCAGGTCGTGTCGGCGAATTCTTTGAGCAGCAGTGGACCGAACACGCGCAGCGAGGCGTCGATGGTGCGGCGCTGTGCGCTCTCGTCGAGGGAGGCAGCCAAGACGTCGGGGAGCAGGTCCAGGGCCGGTGTCACGTGGGCTCCGCTGTCCGGCGCCGGTACGTCGAGAACGTCGGACATGGCTCGGCCCAGCTTGAGACCCGCCTCCGCGATCCAGATGCCCTGGAGGTGGGAGAGGACCAGGTCCTCGTTGGCCAGATCCAGCCGAGGTGGGGCCACCGCGCCCGCAACCATGCGCTCCGAGCGGCGGAAGTAGTACTGGTCGTGGCTGTTGCCCGTCGCGCAGTACGTGGTGACCAGCGCCGGCTGGCCACTGCGGCCCGCGCGGCCCGAACGTTGCGCGTAGTTTGCGGGTGTGGGCGGCACATTGCGCATCATCACCGCGTTCAACTGCGAGATGTCGACGCCCAGCTCCATCGTGGGGGAGCAGTACAGCAGCTTCAACTCCGCCTTGCGGAACGCCTCTTCACGCTCCTGCCGGTCCTCGGGGGAGACCTGTGCGGTGTGTTCACGGGCGAAGAGGCCGGACAGCGCACCCGCTGCCTCCCGGTAGAGATCGCGGAAGAACGTGTTCACACGCGGGCCGTCACCGCTCTGGTATGTGCGGGTCAGCGGGTCGTGTGTTCCGGTCTCGCCCTTGCCCGCGCGCCATACGAGCGACTGTGCGGCCACTCGGTAGCCCGTCGCCGTCGGACCGGTGGGCCTGCGGTAACGGCCCGCGCGCTGCGGAGCGACCTCTACTTCCTTCACCAGGCCTGCCTTGGCCAACACCTTCAGCAGCTCCTCGATGACCAGCTGGAGATCGGCCAGGTCGAAGTCGGGACCCACCTTGAACGAGGAGTCCGCGCGCCCAAGGTACTTGCCGAACTTGCCGCGCGCCGACAGGAACAGGCTTGAGCGATCCATGCCCGGGCGGGAGGGATGCGGATAGGCGGTGCCGATCCGCGGTTTGTCGGCGGCCGACAGCACCCACGGGTCCACCAGCCGCTCCTCGCTCGCCCGCTGCAAGGAGTCGAAGACGTCGTCGCGGAAGTACGACACGTCGATGGCCAGCGACCGGCGCATCTCATTGAGCAGCGCCTTCATGATCTCGGCCCGCAGTGCCGGATCCGCGTCGCGCAACGCCTGATGTGTGTTCTCCCACCGGTCCTGCCTGCCCGCCACCCATTCCAGGTCCAAGTAGTCGATCTCCAGCAGGCCCGTCTGCTCCAGGTTGGGCATCGTGATGCGCCAGCCCCGCTCCAGGTCGAGATAGAGCTGGAAGGCGATCACATCGCGGAGCGTCCGCGCCGCGTTGCGGGCGAGCGACGGCGGCAGATCGGCCTCGCCGGTGCAGTCCGCCAGGTCGATGGCGAGCGCGTTCGTCACCGTGGAGGCCAGCTCCTCGTGGTGCAGGCCGTCGTCGCCCGAGTCCACGGCCGCCCGGTACAGCGCCCCGCGCAACTGCGTGATCTGCACGAAGTCATTGAAGTGGCCCGCCTGGAGGGAGGCGTCCTGGCGGTTGTCGACGAACGTGAGGAGCTTGCGCGCCTCCTTGTGCAGCGCCTCCTCCGGCACCGACTTGAGCTGCCGCACCACGGACGCCGAGATCAGCGAGGTCGCGGAGGAACGGCCCTCCTGGTCCAGCGTCGCCAGCTTCGCGAAGTCCCGGCCACGCGTCTGCTCGTACGCCACCCCGCAGTGCAGACAGAACAGGAAGGGAGACGGGATGAACGCGGCCTTCAGCTCGCCGCGCCCCTCGTAGCCGAGCGGGTCGACAGTGACGGCACGAGGCACCCGGTCGCGATAGGACTTCTTCACGACCTCCTGGCCCTTCTCGTCCAACTCCAGCCAGGACTCAGGCAGTCGGCGGTCGTCGACCGCGTACTGGAGGCTCGACGGCCACTCCCGCTCGTGGTCGACATACAGATAACCGTCGCCCTGCCGCCCGCCTGTCGCGGAGGTGTCCCGGCGTGCCTCGTACCGGACTTCGCCGTCCTTCTCGGTCCGCCACACCGTCAGGTACTCCTGGCCGCACTCCCGGCAGAACGCCAGAGGCATCAGCAACTTGCCGCTCTTGTCCGGCTTTTCGAGCTGGTAGGAGCGGGTGAGATAGCGGGAGAGCTTGTCCTCCAAGGTGACGTACACCGTGTCGCCCTTGGAGAGGAACTGATGCAGCCGGAATGCGAACAGCGGCCGTTCGGTCACCGGGTGGAGGGCCTGCGAACCGGCCTTCAGCGTGTCTCGGATGGCTTTGTCGCACAGCTCTTCATCGACCCCGGACAGCTCGTGCAGTTCCTGCGCCGCGTCCTCGATCCGCGCCGGCTTCCGGCGTACGAGCTGCCCCGTCGTCTTGTCCGTGTCGAGGCCGAAGCGGGTCTCGATCCAGCGGGCCAGCGGATCGCGGACCAGGTCGTTATACGCGCGAGGAGCGGCAGGTGAGGTGAGACGCTCGGCGGGCACGGTGTCGGGCGTCTCGTGGGTCGCGCGGACAAGGGTCTCACCGATGACGTGCTCGGGCAGGACCGTCGTGCCGAAGAGGGTGCTCGCCACGCCGGCGACGACGTTCTTCTGGTCCTCCACCGTGCCCTCGGTGGACATGGTGGCGGACGTGCCGATGCACTGCAGCTGCTGAGCCTGGCAGGCCTCGCGGACCCGGCGGATCAGCAGGGCGACGTCGGCGCCCTGGCGGCCGCGGTAGGTGTGCAGCTCGTCGAAGACCAGGAACTCCAGACCCCGCGCCATGCTGATGAGGCTTGCCCGGTCGGCCGGGCGGGTCAGCATCAGCTCCAGCATCACGTAGTTGGTGAGCAGGATGTCCGGCGGGTTGTCGCGGATCTCCTTGCGCTTCTCGTCGTCCTCCTGGCCCGTGTAGCGGGCAAAGGTGACCGGCTCGCGCCCGGCTCCGTATCCGTCGCGCAGATACTTCTCCAGCTCTTTGAGCTGGCTGTTGGCGAGCGCGTTCATCGGATACACGATGATCGCCCGAACGCGCTTGTGGGCCTTCGGCCCTTCGGCGTCCCGCTCGTGCAGCACCTTGTTGACGATGGGGACGATGTAGGCGAGCGACTTGCCGGAGCCCGTGCCGGTCGTCAGCACGTACGACGCACCGGACGCGGCGGCGTCGAGAGCATCCCGCTGGTGCTGATGGAGCGTCAGCGGGCGCCCGTCAGGGACTGTGCCGCCCTCCGTCTTCTTCGCCTGGAAGATGCGGGCGCACTCGGGGTGGATCACCTTCTGCCCGGCCAGCTCCGCCACCGTGCCGCCGTCCTGGAAGAAGGGATTGAGCGACAACCAGGGGTTCGGCCACTGCGACTTCTTGTCGAGATCCTCCTCGACGAACCCCTCGATACGGCCGTCGCGGATAACGGTGCCGCCCTCGGTGAAGGACCGGTAGTCCTTGATGAGCTCCTTGTGGACGCCGAAGACATCCATGCCGGCGCCGGAGGCGGTGGCCGACGCGGGCTTCGGGGCGGCTGCCTGGCGTTGGGGCACCTGGGCGGCCGTGGAAGAGACCAAGGGGAGGGTGGGGTCCATGGCACCCCAATGCGGCAGCAGTGAGGCATCGCCGTCCGTCGAGTCTGCCGAGACAAGGGGCAGCAACGCCTCACGGACCGCCACTGCGTCCGCGGGGCGGTCCGCCGGGTTCTTGGCAAGCAAACGGTGCACGAGACGAGCCAACTCGACGGGGATCTCGCTACGGATCCCGGCGACGGGCGTCGGGTCCTCGCCGGTGTGCTTGCGGGCGAGTTCGTACGGAGATTCGCTGGTGAACGGCGGTACACCGACCAGCATTTCGTACAGTACGCAGCCCAGCGCGTAGAGATCTGCGGCCTGCGTCACCTGCTTGGCCTCGAACTGCTCAGGGGCCATGTAGCGGGCGGTGCCGACGCTGACACCCGTGCTGGTCAGCCGGGCTTCGTCCGGGTCGTCGACGATACGGCCCATGCCGAAGTCGAGGATCTTGACCGTGCCGCCGTGGGTGAGCATGACGTTGGCGGGCTTCAGGTCGCGGTGCACGATGCCCGCGGTGTGCGCGGCGGTAAGCCCGTCGGCGATCTGGGCACCGATCGCTGCGGCCCAGGTGAGGGGGAGCTGAGGTTCCTCCCCGATCAGGTCGCGCAGCGTCTCTCCGTCCAACAGCTCCATGGCGAGATAGGGCAGATCACCGCTGTCCGCGGCGACGCCGCCCGCGATGAGTTTGGTGACGTTCCGATGGCGCAGTCGGCGCATGATGCGCACCTCGCGGCCGAAGCGCTGCACGGCCTTGGGGTCGCCGCCGGTGTCGATCTGGACGCCGGTGCGGCGGCGCAGGATGGTCTTGACGGCGACCTTGCGCTCCGGGGATCCCTCGGCGGCCTGGAGATCCTCAGCCCGGTGGACCTCCCCCATGTTGCCCCTGCCGATGACCTGCCCCAGACGGAACCTGCCATCGACCAGCTCGTGGCTCACTGCCGCTCCTCTGTCCTCTGCCCGCGGTCCCGCATCAGAACGCGACCCCCTGACCTGCTGCCGCTCCGCCCATCGTCGCAGGGGAAGGGGACAGCAGTGTCACAGTACACGATGAGTCTTATTTTCGACACGTAGTCAGTCTGTTGACATCGTCAACGTGTAATCTTTAATGTCTTCCGTGTCATGAGGTGGGGGTGGGTGAATGAGACCTCAATCCGTCGGTGGGGCGGGTGTGCCCGGAATGAAGGCCGCTATGGCCGAGTTGCTGATCCGGCTCCGGCAAGCAGCGGTGGACGGGGCGGTTCCGGAACATGTCTTCGCGGAGGGCGCACGCGTGCTGGCGCTCGGCGACAGCGAGCGGGATCGGCTGCGGGGCGAGCTGGCCCGACTGGGGCTGCCCGTGCAGGGGAGGCGCGTGCACACAGACCCCGACGGCGGGGGTGTGGAAAAGGTTGCATGAATTCGTGAAGAAAGTGTGTTCCCTCGCGTCGAGGCGGTAAAGGCGCTGCTGTCGCGTTACGCCGATGCCGAGGGATGCGTGACGCCGCGGGTCGTGGATGGCCTGGTCCGGCTGGCCGGGTTGAATGCCCGGGAAGCAGCGTTGCGGAACCGGGTCCGGGTGCGGGAGGCCGCAGACGAGGCCGACGAACTGGCTGTCGGAGCAGTGGAGGACCCGTCGCCCGAGGGGACTGATCCGTCGAATCCGGCAGGTCCGGAGCTCCGGCCGAAATTGGCAGCGGGCGACTTTGCCGCCGCTGTGGCGGTGGCGCTGGCCGTGCTGGAGGGGGACCGCTTCCAACTCCGCCCGGAGAACCGTCTCCTGAACGCCGAGGCGGAGGTGGGACTCGGCGTTCTCGTGCGAGGCGGCGCGAACATGGTCGCGCGTGAGCCGGCGAAGGAAGAGCTGGGCGGACTGCCGCCCGGCGACATCGGAATCCGGGCGCGCAACTGCCTGGTCCTGCACAATCAGCGGCTCGTCCACTCGATGCTGTGGGGCTACCTGGAAGCTGTGCGGGACTTCGAGCGGGACGGGCGCGCCGAGGTCGTGTTCACCTGGTCCCCTGACGGCGAACGCGGAGGCAGCACGGGACCGTCACGGTGGTGGGTGCTCGAAGGCGGCAGCGACAAGGTCGCGGCCTTCACGGACGCGAAGTTCTTCGGCTGAGGCGACAGCTGTTCCGGCACCGCCTCCGTTACGCCGCCAGTTGTGGTCGGGACCCGTTGGGCCAACTCGTGCACGATGGCTGTCGTACTTCCGTCGGGTCGGGCACGGCCACCGTCCCCTGCCCCAGCCCCAGCCCCAGCAGTGGTCGTGTGGTCTGGCCGCCGCGGCAGGCGAAGACGTAGAGGCGCAGGATGATGAAGCGGGCTGTGCCGGCGAGGGCGGAGGCGCTGAGGTAGGCGATCTGTTCTGTCAGTGTGCCGGGGGAGGGTTGGGCCACATGCAGGACGTAGATGGCGGCGCTGGTCGCCAGGTAGGCGGCGGTCGCCGAGCTCGCGGACTGCCAGTGCTCGCGCCATCCGGCGCCGCGTCCCTTGGCGAAGGTGAAGCGGGCGTGGAGTTCTGTGCACAGCAGGGTGGAGGCGATGGTGATGATCGCGTTCGAGGCCGCCCAGGGCATGGTCATGGCCAACAGTGGAACCGCGAAGCTGCACAGGACTCCGATGCCGCCACCGAAGACCACGAACCGTATGAAGGAGGCGACCGTGCCGGGGTTGGCCGAAGTCGCCGCTTCGGACTTCTCTGAAAGCAGCGACTTCATGGCGGCGTCCCGTCCTTCCGATGGGTTGGGTGCTGTTGCGGGGTTGGGTGGGTTTACAGGCTGCGGGCGGTGATGTCGCCGTAGGCGGTGGTCGCGTGGATGGTCAGGTCGGCGGCGGCGCCGGCGGTGTTCTTGAGCGCGTTGTCGATCCGGCCGTACGTGGTGCCGGCGTCCAGGGAGGCGGAGACTCCGCGGGCGGCGCCGACCGAGATCTCTCCGGCCTCGGTGCGCAGCACGACCGTGCCGCGCACGGCCTCGGTGATCCGGATGTCGCCCTTTTGGGTGCTGATCTCCGCGGTGCCGCCCAGGCGGCCGACCGAGACGCCACCGGCCTGGAGGGTGAGGCGGGCGCTCGCGGTCTCGTCGAGCTTGACCGTGCCCCGCGCGCCCTCGAAGACGACGTCGCCGAGCCGTCCGACGCCCCGGAACTCGGCGTCGGCCGCCTTCGCCTCGACGCGGGAGCCGACGGGCAGTTGGACGGTTACCTCGATGGATCCGGAAGCGCCGAGGATCCGGTTCTTCGCCGCCGGGGTCTCGATCCGTAGGATGCCGTCGCCGTACTCGACCGTGGTCTGCTCCGACGCCTTCACATCGCGGCCGTTCGAGACATCCGCGGGCAGGACCTCGACCGTGGTGTCGGCCCGGTCGGCGGCGATGAACCGGATGTGTCCCGCGGGGATGTCGAGGGTGGCGGAGATCGGGGCGGGGGTGTCGAACTTCTGCTTCGTGCCCTCGTTCTTCTGCATCGTGCGCTCCTCCGGCTCGTTGTTTCTGATGCCGGAAACGCTACGTTGCGTTTATAGATGAGGCAACGAAGTAGTTGCGCATTATTGCCATTGCAGCAGGTGGGGCGAGGTAAATCGTTGCAATGGATTCAAAGGTAACGCAACGGGTTTTGCGTTGATCGTTGCAATGAGTGAAAGGTGAACGCTATTTGGTCTCGCGTTCGCCCTGCGGGGCGGGCGGCGGGGCTGTGGTTCCCCGGGGGATCAGGTGCGTGGGCAGGACGATGTGCCGGCCGCGGTCCGCCTCGGCGTCGCTGATGAGTTCCAGGGCCAGTTCGGCGGCGATGCGGCCCATGTCGGAGGGGGACTGGGCCACGGTGGACAGGTCGAGCCAGTCGGCCATCAGCTGGTCGTCGAAGCCGAGGACGGAGATCCGTTCGGGCACCTCGATCTGGACCGTGCGCAGGGTCGAGATGACGGCGGCGGCCAGCTCGTCCTGCTCGGCGAAGATCGCCGTGGGTGGTTCGCGCAGGCTCAACAGGTTGCCGACCGCCTGCGTGGTGCCGCGTTTGTCGCGGGGCGGGGTGGTGACGACCAGGTTGTCGTCCAGAGGTATGCCCGCCTCGGTCAGTGCCTGTTGGTAGCCGAGGAGCCGGTCGCGTGAACTGAAGCTGAAGCCGCGGGCGTTGACGGTGTGCGCGAAGGCGATCCGGCGGTGCCCGAGGTTGATCAGGTGGCGGGTGGCCCTGCAGGCGGCGGCGATGTCGTCGACGTAGACGCTGGGGCGGCCCTCGACGTGCTGACTGATGTAGATGACCGGCATGCTCAGCTCGTCGAGGCGGGCGGTCTCCTCCTTGCTGAGGTCGAAGCAGAACACCAGCAGCGCGTCCGCGTTTCGCCGGGCCGGCAGGCGCTCGAAGAACTCGGCCCGCTCGGCCAGATCCGGCACCACGTAGACGGTCATCTCCATGCCCGCGCCGCGCAGCAGCGGACCCAGGCTGGACAGCGCCGCTCCCATGAACCACGAGTCCAGCGTGGGCACCAGCACCGCCATGACGCCGGTCCTGCCGGTGACCAGGCTCGACGCCTGCCGCGAGATCGCGAAGTTCAGCTCACCGGCGGCCTTCTCGACCCGGGCACGGACCTGCGGTGAGACCGATGTCAGACCGCGCAGGGTGCGCGAGACGGTGGACGGGGAGACCCCCGCCCGTTCGGCTACGTCGGCCAACGTGGGGTGCCGCTGAGCTGGTGACATGAGCGGAAGCTAGCACAGATTCACCCTCTCGCGGGAGCTCTCGTGACAGCGCTGTCATAGGGTTGTGTTCGGCTGCGTCCGGCCGTACTTGTGGGCGAAAAGTTCGCTAAGTCCCCATGTGGTGAGGCTCTCGCTAGGCATTCGATCTCCTAACGCATTCGTGCTACTGCGAAGTTACGCATTGACTTCCGCTGAGTGCACTCCTACGGTGCAAGCGTTGTCTCAGCGGAGTCGAAGCCGTCACTGTGAAGCCATCCTTCATGGCTTTGACCTGCTCTTCTGATCTACAAAACGCGATGACAGCACAGTCTCGTATCAGAGCCATTCAGTTCCTCCGCACGTCCAGGAGAGACAGTGAACGCCAGAACGAATGCCAGAACGAACGCCAGAACCACCAGAGTCCTTCAGGGCTCGGCCCTGCTCGTCGCCGCCGGGCTCGTCCTCACCGCCTGCGGTTCCTCCGGCGGCAGCGGCTCGTCGGAGAAGTCCCCGTCGTTCTCGGGCCGCGGCCCCATCACGTATGCGGCCGCCAAGGACAGCTCCGGCGTCGTCCAGAAGGTGATCGACGGCTGGAACAAGCAGCACCCGAAGGAGAAGGTCACCTTCGTCCAGCTGCCGTCGGACGTGAACCAGCAGCGCCAGCAGATGATTCAGAACGCCGAGACGAAGTCCGACTCCTACACGGTGCTCTCCCTGGACGCGGTGTGGACCTCGGAGTTCGCCGCCCACCGGTGGATCGACCAGCTGCCGGCCGCGCAGTTCCCGCTGGACAAGATGCTCAAGCCCGTGGTGGAGACGACCAAGTACCGCGACAACCTGTACGCGGTCCCGCAGTCCTCCGACGGCGGCATGCTGTACTACCGCTCCGACCTGCTGAAGAAGGCCGGCGTCAGCGCCGCGCCGACCACCTGGGCGCAGCTGCGGGCCGCCTGCGCCAAGGTCCAGAAGCTGCCCGAGGCCAAGGGCATGAACTGCTACGCCGGTCAGTTCCAGAAGTACGAGGGCCTCACCGTCAACTTCTCCGAGGCCGTGAACTCCGCCGGCGGGGTCGTCACCGACGCCGACGGCAAGCCGGACGTCGACACGCCCGAGGCGAAGAAGGGCCTGGACTTCCTCGTCGACTCCTTCAAGGACGGCACCATCCCCAAGGAGGCCATCACCTACCAGGAGGAGGAAGGCCGCCAGGCGTTCCAGTCCGGCAAGCTGATCTTCCTGCGCAACTGGCCGTACGTGTACTCGCTGGCCGAGAAGAGCAAGGTCAAGGGCAAGTTCGCGGTCGCGCCACTGCCCGGCCTGGACGGGGCCGGCTCCTCCACCCTGGGCGGCCACAACGTGGCCCTGTCCTCCTTCGCCGAGAACAAGGCCACGGCGCTGGACTTCATCAAGTTCTTCACCAACCACGACAGCGCGACCACGTTCCTCAAGGAGGGCTCGGCCGCCCCGCCGTACGCGGACCTGTACGCCGACCAGGCACTGGCCGAGCAGTACCCGTACCTGCCGGTGCTGAACAAGTCGATCCTCAACGCCGTGCCGCGACCGAGGGTGGTCCAGTACGGCGACGCGTCCGCCGCGATCCAGCAGGAGGCGTACGCCGCCCTGAACGGTGACAAGTCCAGCGCGCAGGCCCTGAAGGACCTGCAGGCAGCCCTGCGGAAGCTCGCGACGCCGTGAGCGATGCCGTGAGTGACGCAGCGAGGAGGAAGGCCGTGGTGGACGCCGAGACCCCACCCGACGCGGCCGCGGTAGGGCCGTCCGACACAGCCGCGGCACGGTCGTCCGGCGCGGCGGCCCGCCGTGCCGGACGGCCCGCCGCGCCGGTGAGAGGCCGGGGCGGGCAGAAGCGGGCGACGGCGGGTTCCGGCCGGATGGCGGCCCTGCTGGTCTCCCCGACCCTGCTGGTACTGACCGTCGTCGTGCTCTACCCGACGATCATGGCGCTGCGGGAGTCGCTGTACGGGGTCAAGGGGCTGGACCCGGCGACCGGCTTCATCAGCGACACCGAGCCGTTCGTCGGGCTGCGGAACTACGCCGACATCTTCGGCGAGGCCGGCGACCGGTTCTGGAACGCCTTCTGGAACACCACCTTCTTCACCGTCGTCACCGTGGGCCTGGAGACGGTGATCGGTGTCGCCATGGCGCTGATCATGCACAAGGCGTTCAAGGGCCGCGCACTGGTGCGGGCCGGCATCCTCATCCCCTGGGCGGTCCCCACGGCCATCTCCGGCCTGCTGTGGAGGTGGATCTTCAACAGCGACGGCGTCGCCAACGCGCTCATCGGCCACCAGGTCCTGTGGACCACCGAGGGCTTCCACGCCAAGGTCGCGGTCATCATCGCCGAGGTGTGGAAGACCGCCCCGTTCATCGGGCTGCTGGTCCTGGCCGGCCTGCAGGTGATCGGCAAGGAGGTCTACGAGGCGGCCCGCATGGACGGGGCGAGCCCCGCGCGCCAGTTCTGGCACATCACCCTGCCGCTGGTGAAGCCCGCGCTGCTGGTGGCGGTCCTCTTCCGCTGCCTGGACGCGCTGCGGATGTTCGACCTGCCCTACCTCCTCGTCGGCGCCCAGAAGAACTCGGTGGAAACCCTGTCCATGCTCGCGCAGAACGAGGCGTCCAACGTCCGCTTCGGACCGGCCGCCGCCTACGCCGTACTCCTCTTCCTCTACGTCTTCCTCATCGCGCTGGGCTTCGTCCGGCTGCTGGGCGCGGACGTCGTCGGAGACGGCGGCGGCACGGCACGCAAGTCCAAGCGCAAGTCCAAGGGCGGGAGCAAGGGCAAGGGCAAGGGCGGGTTCCGGCGTGCCGCGGCGCCCGGTGGTGCGGAGGTGCCGGCATGACCACTACGGCGAACACGACCACGACGGCTGACGCGACGACCGGTACGGCAAAGTGGCGAACCTGGCTGGTGTACGCGGGAGTTGCCGCGGTGGTGGCTTACTGTCTGGCCCCCTTCTACTGGATGGTGGTCTCGAGCCTGCGCCGCACCTCGGACATCTTCGACACCACGCTGCTGCCCTCCCCGGTGTCGTTCGAGAACTACCGGGCGGTGTTCGACCCCTCCCAGGGCTTCGGCCGCGCCCTGCTCAACAGCCTGATCGTCTCCGGCATCACGACCGTCCTGGCGCTGCTGCTGGCCACGTTCACCGCCTACGCCATGGCCCGCCTTGAGTTCCGTTTCAAGCGGCTGATCCTCACGCTGATCATCGCCACCTCGATGTTCCCGGTGGTGTCGATCGTGGTCCCGCTGCTGAAGCTGTTCACCGACATCGGCTGGATCAACACCTACCAGGCGATGATCGTGCCGAGCATGTCCTTCGCCCTGCCGCTGGCGGTGTGGAACCTGACCACGTTCTTCCGGCAGATGCCCGACGAGCTGGAACAGGCCGCCATGATCGACGGCTGCACCCGCGGCCAGGCATTCCGCAAGATCATCATTCCGCTCGCGGCGCCGGGCATCTTCACCACCGCGATCATCACCTTCATCGCCGCCTGGAACGAGTTCCTCATCGCCCTGTCGATGACCAACAAGCCCGACATCCAGACCGCACCGGTCGCCATCTCCAAGTTCACCGGCGCCAGTCAGTTCGACGTCCCCTTCGGCAGCCAGATGGCGGCGGGCGTCCTGGTCACCATCCCCCTGGTGATCATGGTGCTCCTCTTCCAGCGCCGCATCGTCGCCGGACTCACCGCGGGCGCGGCCAAGTAACTCCCGGCTGCCGCACCACACATTCCCCCACTGTCGAAACTATCGAAGGACCCGTCAGCACCATGTCCTCCACGTCCTCCACCACGCCCTCGCCCTGGTGGCGCTCCGCCGTCATCTACCAGGTCTACATCCGCAGCTTCGCCGACGGGAACGGCGACGGTGTCGGCGACATCGCCGGCCTGCGCTCGCGCCTGCCCTACCTCAAGTCGCTCGGTGTGGACGCCCTGTGGATCACCCCCTGGTACAAGTCCCCGATGGCGGACGGCGGTTACGACGTGGCCGACTTCCGCGCCATCGACCCGCTGTTCGGCACGGTCGCCGACGCCGAGCAGTTCATCGCCGAAGCCCACGCGTACGGGATCCGCGTCATCCCCGACATCGTCCCGAACCACACCTCCGACCAGTACGCCTGGTTCCAGGAAGCCCTGGCCGCCGGCCCCGGCAGCCCGGAACGTGAGCGGTACGTCTTCCGGCCCGGCCGCGGCCCCGACGGCGCCGAGCCGCCCAACAACTGGGTCTCGTGCTTCGGCGGTCCGGCCTGGACCCGGCTGCCCGACGGCGAGTGGTACCTCCACCTGTACGCCCCCGAACAGCCCGACCTCAACTGGCAACACCCCGACGTGCACGCCGAGTTCGAGTCCATCCTGCGGTTCTGGTTCAGCCGGGGCGTCGACGGCTTCCGTATCGACGTGGCCCACGGGCTCGTCAAGGACCCCGAACTGCCCGACCTGCGACCCGAGTCGGTGGGCGAGAAGCCTGGGGAGGGGGAGTACGTCGTACACCCGCACTGGGACCGCGACGAGGTCCACGACATCTACCGCACCTGGCGCAAGGTCGCCGACGAGTTCGACGGCGAGCGGGCCTTCGTCGCCGAAGCCTGGTCCGACACCTGGTCCGACACCCCCGAACGCCTCGCCGCCTACGTCCGGCCCGGCGGCCTGCACACCGCGTTCAACTTCGACTTCCTCATGGCCAGTTGGGACGCCAAGGACCTCCGCGCGGTCATCGACGACTCCCTCGCCATGCTCAGGGGAGTGGGCGCACCGGCCACCTGGGTCCTGTCCAACCACGACGTCATGCGCCACACCAGCCGCTACGCCCGCCGGACCGTCGCCCGCTGGGCGCCCAACGAGCGCTACCAGCCCCAGGGCCCCGTCGACCTGGACCTCGGCATCCGCCGCGCCCGCGCCGCAGCTCTGCTGATGCTCGCCCTCCCCGGCGGCGCCTACATCTACCAGGGCGACGAACTCGGCCTGCCCGAAGTCGAGGACCTGCCCGTGGACGTCCTCCAGGACCCCATCTGGGAACGCTCCGAGCACACGGACCGAGGCCGCGACGGCTGCCGCGTCCCGATGCCCTGGTCCGGACAGACCGCCCCCTTCGGCTTCAGCCCCGACAACTCCTCCGCCGCACCCTGGCTGCCCCAGCCTGCGAACTGGCGCGAGCGCAGCGTGGAGGCACAGACCGGCGACGCGACCTCGATGCTGGAGCTGTACCGCACCGCCCTGCGCCTGCGCCGCGACCACCCCGCCCTCGGCGACGGCACCATGACCTGGCTCGACGCCCCCGCCGGAGTCCTCGCCTTCCAGCGCGAACCCGGCTTCGTCTGCGTCGTCAACCTCTCGACCGAGGCGTACCGGCTGCCCGAACACACTTCGATCCTGCTGGCCGGCGGACCGGTCGCGGACGGGCTGCTGGAACCGGACCACGCGGTCTGGCTCAAGGTGTAGCGGGCCCTGGCCCGCATGGACGACGGACAGCACCGAATCCGGGCCCCGATCTCACGCGCGCATGGTTCCTCGGACAACCGACGGTGGGCCTAGGGCGGAGGCCCGGGCCGGATGCCTGAAGCACACCAGCCAGGCTGGAGCGTGATCGGACAACCGACCCTCGGCGAACCACAACGATCAGTTGTGCACACCTAAGGTGACCCAGTGGACACCGAGGCATTGAGATCATTCGTCCGGGCGGCCGAGCTCGGACAGTTGCAGCACGCGGCCGATGAGCTGGGGGTGACGCAGCAGGCAGTCTCCAAGCGGATCGCCGCCCTGGAGCGCAAGCTGGAAGTCCGTCTGTTCACGCGTACCGCCCGCGGGGTTGAGCTGACGCTCGACGGGCAGGCGTTTCTCCCTCACGCGCGGAGCATCGTCGCGAGTGTCGAGCGCGCCGTCACCGCGGTCAGGCCGGGCTCCCGGGCCCTTCGGATCGACGTTCTCGGCCTGCGAAGCGCGCAGGCCGTCGTGCTGCACGACTATTGGCGGTCACGTCCCGAAACCAACCTCGACGTGGTGACCCTCCGGGTCAACGACCCACGCGTGGCGGTCGCCGCCGTCGAAGCAGGCGATATCGACGCCTCGTTCCGTACCGTCACCGATCCGGACACACTGCCGCCCGACGTGCGGATGATCCACGCGTTCGACTCTCCGCTGGAACTGCTCGTCGGGCCGAGGCATCCGCTCGCCTCCGCGCGCAGGCTGACCCCACCGCAGCTGCGTAAGCACCGGATCTGGGTGCCGGGTATCGCGCCCCGAAGCGAATGGGCGGAGTTCTACGATCAGCTCGCCACCGAATTCGATCTGCGCCTCGACGCGGCAGGCCCGCACTTCGGAGACGAGGTACTCCTGGACACCCTCGCGGACTCCGCGGACGTGGCCACCCTCGTCGGGTCGCGCGACCGGTACGTCTGGCCGACCAACCACGACCTGCGCCGCATCCCTGTCGTGAACCCGACCCTCGCATACCCGCTCTCTCTCATCCTCCCCAGAACGAATCCCCATCCAGGACTCCGCGGGATCATCACGCACCTCGCAAACCTGCCAAGCCTCCCTGAACCGGTCTGGCTCCCGTCCTGGGCGACGAGGCCATGAGGCCATGAGGCGAGCGGGCCTAGGGGGAGCTGGAGAAGGGGGAGAGGTGACGTCGGCCGGTGTCCGCGGGACCGGCGGGGCCGGCGGGGCCGGGTGGGAGGAGCCCCCGCTGATCCACACCCGCCGCGACTTCGGCTACTGGCCCGGCCGTTCCGCCCGTTGAGGCGTGTCGGCCGGGGCCGGCGGAGATGCCAACGCCCCGCCCGCGCACCCTGAGAGGCGACGACGCCTCCAACTCGCCTACCGGGCAGGCAGGCTGAGACGGAATCAGCTGCTCTGAGTCCGGGAGGCGGCCGCCCTCACCCGCACCGCCTCACGCGCACCGCCTCAGCCGCCCAGCCCGGCCCGCGCGGAGCCACCCCGCCGCCAGAGGCAAACGTGCCACTCGGGGCATCCGCATGCCCGCCCGACACGTGGCCGAGGCCCGTGGCCGACGCGAGCCGTCCGCAGTGGCCGGTTTCGGTCTCCACTCTGTGGGAGCGCTTCCACGACAGTCATGACCATGCCATGCGCCTGGCCCCGGCGCATGGTGTCGCTCCACCGCGCCATCCCCACAAGCCGTGACCGGAAGGGACAGACATGTCCGCCACTGGCAGCAACACCCCGAGGAAACCGTCGCGTTCGGTGCTCGCCGTGCTCTTCGGAGCCCTGGTGTCCTTGCTCGCGACGATGCTCCTCGCCGCGCCCGGGGCCTCAGCCCGTACGGAGACGACCGCGCCCGGAGTACCGGCCCGCGCGGCGGCTCCCGTCGCAGGGCCCGTGGTCCCAGCCCGCGCGGCGGCTCCCGCCGCGGCCCTCACCGAGGTCACCGACTTCGGCAGCAACCCCAGCAACCTGCAGATGTACCTCTACGTACCGGACAACGTCACCGCCGACCCCGCGGTCGTGGTGGCCGTCCACTACTGCACGGGATCCGGCCCGGCGATGCACTCCGGGACCGAGTACGCCTCACTGGCCGACCGCTACGGCTTCATCGTCGTCTACCCGTCGGTCACCCGCGCCAGCAAGTGCTTCGACGTCTCCTCGCCGCAGGCGCTGCGGCGCGGCGGCGGCAGCGACCCGGTCGGCATCAAATCGATGATCGACTGGGTCACCCGCACCTACTCAGCCGACACCGACAGAATCTTCGCCACCGGCATCTCCTCCGGCGCGATGATGACGAACGTCCTGCTGGGCGACTACCCCGACGTGTTCGCGGCGGGCGCCGCGTTCTCGGGCGTGCCGTTCGGCTGCTTCGCCACGACCGACGGCTCCGAGTGGAACAGCGCCTGCTCCGGTGGCACCGTGACCCACACCCCGCAGGAGTGGGGCAACCTGGTCCGCGCCGCCTACCCGGGCTACACCGGCCCCCGACCGCGTATGCAGCTGTGGCACGGCACCGAGGACGACGTCCTGCGCTACCCCAACTTCGGGGAGGAGATCAAACAGTGGACCAACGTGCTGGGCGTCAGCCAGACCCCGGCCGCCACCGACTCGCCCCAGTCCGGCTGGACCCGTACCCGTTACGGCGCCACCGGTGACCGGGCTCCCGTCGAGGCGATCAGCCTCCAGGGTGTCGGCCACAACCTGTACAGCTGGGGCATGGCGGCCCGAGTGATCACCTTCTTCGGCCTGGACGCATCGGGTCCCGCGCCCCAGCCCCAGCCCGGCGCCTGCAAGGTGACCGCCTCCACCAGTGCCTGGAGCACGGGCCTGACCGCCTCGGTGACGATCACCAACACCGGTACGACACCGGTCAACGGCTGGCAGCTGGGCTTCACCCTGCCCACCGGCCAGACCGTCACCAACGGCTGGGGCGCCACGTACACCCCGGCGAGCGGTGCGGTGACCGCCACCAACGCCGCGTACAACGGCACGATCGCCCCGGGCTCTGGCGTCACCATCGGCTACCAGGCCGGTCATACGGGCAACAGCGCGGCCCCGGCCGCCTTCAGCCTCAACGGCACGGTCTGCGCGGTGAGTTGACCCATGAGACTGAAACTCCTCAGGTCATCGAGCCCGTCGGGACGCGTTCCGTTCGCCCGCCTGATGGCCACCGGCGCGCTCGCCCTGGCCCTGGCCGCCACGGCGTCCGTGACGGGAGACACGGGCGGCGAGGAGACCTCCGTACGGGCCGTGAAGTCACCCGCGGCAGCCGCCGTCCAGCAGTCCCGGCACTGGGTCAACACCTGGACCGCGATGCCGCAGCTCACGGAGCCCTCCAACATGCCGCCCCCGCCGTTCACCGGAGAGCGTGCCGTCCTGGTCGACACCACCCTGCGGCAGACCGTGCGGGTGTCGACGGGCGGTGAGCGCATGCGGCTGCGCTTCTCCAACGCCTTCGGTGACACCGCGCTGCCCCTCACGGCGGTGTCCGTGGCACTCCCGCTCGACGGACGGGCCGGGGTCGGCGCGATCGAGGCCGGCACCCTGAAAGAGGTGACCTTCGGCGGACGGAAGTCCGCGACCGTCCCCGCCGGAGCCCAAGTCGTCTCCGATCCCCTGGAGTTCGACCTCCGCCCGGGTTCCAACCTGACCGTGACCACCTACCTCGCCGAGGGTCAGCCGTCCCTCGCGCTCACCTCGCACCCGGGATCACGCACCACCTCGTACCTCCAGAACGCCGACCACACCCAGGACCAGGACCTCCCGCGGGCGACCCCCGTCAACCACTGGTACCTGCTCAGCGACGTCGAGGTGCTCTCCGGCCCGTCCACGGCGGCGGTCGCCGTGCTGGGCGACTCCCTGACCGACGGCCGCGGCTCCACCACCAACGGGAACAACCGCTGGCCCGACCAGTTCCTGGACCGGCTCCGCGGCCAACCCGCCACCGACGACGTCGCCGTGCTGAACCAGGCGGCCGGCGGCAACCGCGTCCTCAACGACGGCCTCGGCCCCAACGTCCTCGCCCGCCTCGACCGCGACATCCTGTCCCGCAGCGGAGTCTCCTGGCTGGTCGTCTTCGAGGGGGTCAACGACATCGGCACCGCCGCGGCCACCCCGGCCGCCCAGCGTGCCGTCACCGCCGAACTGATCGCCGCGTACGAGCAGATCCTCGTCCGGGCGCACGCGCAGGGCATCCGTGTGTACGGCGCCACGCTGACGCCCCTCGGCGGCAACACGATGTACGACGACCCGGACGGGCACCGCGAGACGGCACGCCAGGCGGTCAACTCCTGGATCCGTACCAGCGGCCGGTTCGACGCGGTGATCGACTTCGACCGTGCCGTCCGCGACCCGGCGGACCCGCGGCGGCTGCGTCCCACCCTCCACGACGGGGACTGGCTGCACCTCAACCCCGACGGCTACCGGGCCCTGGCGGACGCGGTCCCGCTCCGGCTGTTCCGCGCGCCACTCCGCCTCGCGGAGTAGGCAGGCAGGCAACGACGGGGCCCGGGACCAGGAAGGGCATGGTCCCGGGCCCTGTCGCGGGGGCCGGACCTGGGTGCCTCCGCTTCGGCTGCTCCGTCACTCCGTCTTCTCAGGGGCGTTCCCGGGGTCTTCCTCGGGGATCGGGAAGGCCGACAGCAGGTTGTGCAACTCCCCGAACTGCTGCGAGCAGGCCGTCTGCGCGATGGCCTCGGAGACCGCGTCGGCAAGGGGGCGCGAGGACTCGCCCAGCAGGCGGCGCGCCTTGTCCGTGAGGGCCACCTCGACGCCGCGCCGGTCGCCGCACGCGGAGCTCTTGGTGATCAGCCCGGCGTGGTGCAGACAGGCGACCTGGTAGGTCAGCCGCGTCTTCGGACGGCCCAGCATCTCCGCGATCCGGGTCATCCGCAGGCTGGAACCGGGCGTGTCGGCCAGCAGGCACAGCACCAGGAACTCGTCGTGCGAGACGCCCATGGCGTCCTTGACACGGGAACGCAGCTGCTGCTCGATCGTCCCGGCGGCGGCCAGCATGCGCATCCAGGCCCGCAGTTCCGGCGGTAGCAGCTTCTCGTCGTCCGTCGGCTCGCGTTCGTGCTGGTCAGCGGGGGCGGGAGAGTCGGCCATGGTGTCACAGTCTACCGGTTGTCCATTTTTGGATAACCCGCTAGCGTGAGGTTATCCAAATTTGGATGACATGGGTGACGCCCCCCGTGCTCACTGTCTGTACCTGTCAGGAGAAACCCCATGACCGTCGCCGTAGAAACCGGACTGTGGCAGCTCGCCCCCGCCCGCTCCACCGTCGCCATCAAGCACAAGACGATGTGGGGCATGGTCACGGTGAAGGGCACCTTCAGCGGTGTCACCGGTGAGGGCGAGGTCCAGCCCGACGGCACCGCCCGCGGCACGATCACCTTCGACGCCGCTTCCCTGGACACCAAGAACGCCAAGCGGGACACGCACCTGCGCGGCGCCGACTTCTTCGACGCCGAGCGGCACCCCGCCGTCGTCTTCGCCGTCCGCAACGCCGTGCTCCGGCAGGACGACACCGTCGAGGTCACCGGCCAGCTGACCGTGCGGGGCATCAGCCGCCCGCAGTCCGCCACCGCCCGCGTCACCGAGGTGAGCGCCGACGCGGTCACGCTCACCACGGAGTTCACCGTGGACCGGGATCAGTTCGGCATGGGCTGGAACCAGCTGGGCATGATCCGCGGCCTGACCACGGTCACGTCGACGCTCAGCTTCACGCGCACCTCGGCGTAGGCGCGTCCGCGCGGAGCGGGTGCGGTCGTGTGTCGGTGCCGTCGGGGGCATCGATGTGTGAGGACCCGGTTGCCCGTCGGACGGCACGCGGAGTGGCGATGCTGTCCGACGGGCAACCGGGTCCTTTCGCGAAGCACACAGGTACACGCGAAGCACACATGTACACAGGCACACAGGCACAGCGTCGGGCTCAAGTGGCCAGTCGCTTCGCGCCCACCCCCGCGGCGGGGAGCAGGGCCGTCACCTCCCAGCCGGTGTCCGGGCGCGGGCCCGTGCGCAGTTCGCCGCCGAGGGCGGTGACACGTTCGGTGAGTCCGACGATGCCGAAACCGCCGCCGCGAGCCGCGTACGGCATCTGCGTGCCGCCGTGGCCGTCGTCGCGCACGGTCACGTGCAACGTGCCCTCCTCGTACGTCAGGCCCACCGTGACCTCGGTGGCGTCGGCCGCGTGACGTCGTACGTTCGTCAGGGCTTCCTGGACGACACGGTGGGCGGCGGACTGCACCTCGTGGGGCAGGTCCCCGGGCACCGCGGGGGTGCGGTGCAGCACGGCCTTCGGACCGACGAAGCCGCCGAAACCCTCGACCAGGTCCGCGACCGCCGACAGGTCGGCCGCCGGGTGCCGGTCGGCGAGGTCCGGTCCGGCCGCCTCCTGGGGACCCTCGCGCAGGATGCCGACCGTGCGGCGCATGGAGGCGAGGGCCTCGGTGGCGGCGTGCTCGATGTCGGCCAGGACCGGGTCGAGACGGTCCGGCTCGGTGACGGCCATCATGCGCGCCACCTGCGTCTGGACCAGGATGCCGGTGACATGGTGCGCGACGAAGTCGTGCAGGTCGGCCGCCATGGCGAGGCGTTCGAAGCGACGGGTCTCGGTGACCGCGAGAGCGCGCCGGTTGTCCAGGGTGCGGAGATAGGCGGCGAGTCCGCCGATGATGCCGACCGGTAGGACGAGTGCCAGCGTGACCGCGAACAGGAAACCCAGGTCGTTGTTCTGGAGGGTTGTCTGGAGCCCGCGGAGCGGGAGGGCGAGGACGGCTCCGCCGGTCAGTCCGGCGCACACGCCCGCCCACCTGGGCGGGCAGGTACGGACGGCCACCATCAGCAGGCACAGCAGGATCGTCGCCTCGCCGGGGCCGGGCTGTTCCATCCGGCCGGTCACGGCGGCGACGGCGGACAGTACGACGGAGACGCCCGCGGGCACGGCGGTACGCAGCTGCGGGGTGAGCCACGCGGGTCGGCGGGCGACGGGCCAGAGCACGGCGGCCAGGCCGAGCGAGAGCACCAGGAACGCCGGCCAGACGGAACCGTCGGCGGCGGAGCCCGCGAGCAGCAGGTCCCCGAGTGCCAGCAGGACCAGAACGGTGAGGGCTGCCACCCGCAGGCAGTCCTGCCTGCGGGGGCGGGGCGCGGCGGGGGGCGTCGATCTGATGCACGAGGTTCACGCGGCCCACCGTACGGAGCGGCCGCCGAAGGGTGGATCGGCCGATCGGCTGACCCGGCGGTGAGCGGGGCTCGGGACAGTGGCCGTTCGGCCGAGGTGCGGGGTGCCGTCCGGCGGCGAGAGTCGAGGCATGCCGAGACCCGGGCCTCGTCCCGTCTCGCTCGGGCCGCACTCGTACGCACTCGTCCTCACTCGAACTCGCTCGACCTCAGGAGAAACCCATGCAGCGCAAGCACCTGGTCACCATCGGCGTCACGACGGTCGTCGTTCTCGGCGCCGGCACCGGCCTGACCTACGCGGTGAGCGGCACCCAGTCCACCTCGGGCCTGGACCGCTACACCACCGTGACGGTGGACGGCCACAAGGCCCTCAGCAGCGACATCGTCGCGGGCCGCATCGGCTCCAAGTACAAGCCGTTGCCGTGGGTCGGCCGCCCCATCGGCCACGTGTCCTGCCCGACCGGTCTGAAGGCCGTGGCCGGCGCCACCATCACCTGCACGGCGAAGGCGAACGACGAGGAGGTCGAGATCCCGGTGCGGGTGGTCAAGGCCACCGACACGTCCATCACCTGGAAGTTCGAGCGCTGAGCGGCACCGAGTAGCGCTGAGCAGCGCTGACAAACACCGAGGAATACCGAGAAGTACTGAGAAGGGAACGGCACACGATCATGGGCACCGTCCTGTCCGGGCTCGGCCTGGTCAAGAAGTACGCGTCCGCCACGGCTCTCGCCGGAGTCGACGTCGCGGTCGGCGAGCGCGAGTCGCTGGCCATCATGGGCCCTTCCGGGTCCGGAAAGTCGACCCTCCTGCACACCCTGGCCGGGATCATCCGCCCCGACGACGGCCAGGTGCTGCTGCGCGGCGAACGTATCGATCACTGGGGCGAGAACCGGCTCAGCGCACTACGGCGCAAGCGCTTCGGGTTCGTCTTCCAGTTCGGGCAGCTGCTGCCCGAGCTGCCCGCCGACGAGAACATCGCCCTGCCGCTGATGCTGGAGGGCACACCCCGCAAGGCGGCGGTCGCACAGGCCCGCCGCTGGTTCGCGCCGCTGGGCCTGGACGGCCTGGAGGGGCGCCGTCCCGGGCAGCTGTCCGGCGGGCAGGCTCAGCGGGTGGCGATCGCCCGTGCGCTGGTGGCCGAACCGGATGTCGTGTTCGCCGACGAGCCGACCGGGGCGCTCGACCAGACCACCGGGGAGGAGGTCATCCGGCTGCTCACCAGCGTCACCCGCGCGCAGGGCGCCTCGCTGGTCGTGGTCACGCACGACGCCGAGGTCGCCGCCCACTGCGACCGGATCCTCCAGGTCCGCGACGGCCTGGTCCACAGCCACAGCCAGTACACGGTGGCTCCCTGAGCGGTACGTGTCCCCACTCGCCTTGCTGATCGGGCTTGTCGGCTTGGACTGGGCTTGCCCTTCGACCTGCACCCTCACCTGTTCTTCGCTTTGCGCCCGCCGCGCTGTCCGCGCTCGCTCTGAGATCTGTGGCTGCCTTTGACTCGCGCCCGCCCTTTCGAGCCGGACTCATCTTCCGAGCCATACCCCGGAGCCCTCCATGCCCTCGTCGTCCTCTTCTTCCGTCCTGCCCCTGACCTGGCATCTCGCCCGCCGCTCCGGTCGGCGCGGCCTGCAGGGCCAGCTGCTCGCCGCGGCGGCCGCCGCGGTCAGCGCCCTGGTGCTGCTGGTCCTGTTCGCCGCATGGCTCGGTGCCGACGCCCGCGCCGACCGCACGGCCTGGCTCACCCCGAAGCCCGACAAGCAGGGCACCGCCGTCCAGGCCCTGGCCACCACCTTCGTACGCGGCGACCCGGTCACCGTCGTCAACCTCGCCCACCTGCCCGACCGGGGGCCGGCCCCCGCACCACCGGGCCTCACCGCCTTCCCGAAACCCGGGCAGGTGTACCTCTCCCCGGCCCTCGCCGACCTCGTGCGCAAGCTCCCCGCGAACCAGCTCGCCGACCGCTTCCCGAAGACCGACTCGTACCGGACGATCGGCGACGCCGGACTGGCCTCGCCCGATGACCTGCTGGCCGTCGTCGGCCGCGCCGCGTCCGACCCGGCGGTCTCCGTCGCCGCGGGGCACTCTGACTTCGACTTCGGGGACGGGCTGGCGGCCCGTGCCGTCGTCTCCGGTTACTCGGGCACCACCCCGAGTCCCTTCACCGCGGACGACCAGAACCTGACGCTGATCGGCGCCGGTCTGCTCGTGGTGCCGGTGGCGGTGCTGGCCGCCGCGGCCGGGCGGCTGGGGGCGGCCCGTCGCGAACAGCGGCTCGCCGCGCTGCGGCTGGCCGGGGCGACTCCCCGGCAGATCCTCGCGATGACCGGCGCCGAGGCGGCGGTCGTCGGTGTGGCCGGCGCGGTCGTCGGTGCCCTCGCCTACTGCGCGCTGCTGCCGGCGCTGGCGCGCTTCCCGTTCGGCATCGGCACCTGGTACACCGGCGAGCTGTGGGTCGGGGTGTCCGGTCTGCTCGCGGTGGTGGTGGGGGTGGCGCTGCTCACCGCTGTCAGTGCGGTGACCACGTTGCGGCAGGTGGCCCGTTCGCCGCTGGGTGTCGCCCAGCAGGCCGATCCGCGGCGTACCCGGGTGATCCGACTGCTCCTGTTCGTCGGCGCGCTGGCCTACATCGCCGTCACCGCTCGCGGTGGCGGCCTCAAGACCTCTCACCTGGTTTTGCTGATGACGCTCTTCTACGGGGCGTACTGGGTGATGGGGCCCTGGGTGGTGGACCGGCTCGGCCGGATCCTGGGCCGCTTCGCCCGGCGCCCGGCGACGTTGCTGGCCGCCCGTAGGCTCAGCGATGATCCGCGTGGTGCGTGGCGCACTGTCAGCGGTCTGGTGATGGCGGGGTTCGTGGCCGGGTTCCTCTCCGTGTCGCACCTGGAGTTCGACGGCTTCGAATTCCCGGGCCAGGTTGGGGTGGCCGTCGCCGACGAGCATCCCGCCGCGGTACGGGAGGCCGCCGACCAGGCCCGTGAGCTGCTCAAGGACGCGGGGGTGAAGGCCACCGTGCGGGTGCGTGCCGAGGACTGGGACTCCGCGCTGATGGGGGCGACCGGGATCACGGCTCAGGTCTCCGGTGGTCCGGCCCAGGTCGATGCCGCTGTGACCGCGCTGATGCCGCTCAGTCCTTCATCGCCGCCGAATACCCAGGAGTACTTCACCGCGGTCGATGACATGGCCGGGGGCGCGCTGCGGAGTCTGAGCCTGGCGACTCTGACCATGGGCTTCGTCGCGGCGACCGCGTCTGCCGGGCTCACGGCTGCGGCGAATGTGCTCGATCGGCGGCGTGTCTACGGGCTGCTGCGGTTGGCCGGTACGCCGCTCAGGGTTCTTGACCGGGCTCGGGTTCGGGAGACTGTGGTTCCGCTGGTGGTGCTTGCCGGGGGGATGACGGGGTTCGGGATCTACGGGGCGATGGAGTTGAACAAGGCGACTGGGACGACTGTTGATACGGCTGGTGTGGTGCAGTTGGCGGTGAGTGTGCTGGTCGGGGCCGTGGCGATGTTCGCGGCGATTGGGGGCAGTCGGCCGTTGTTGCGGGCCGTAACCGACAATCCGGCACAGCAGCCGGACTGACGGGTCCGGGGGTTGGGTTGGTTGGTTGTTTGTCTGCGGGTGGGTGGGGGCTGGTCGCGCAGTTCCCCGCGCCCCTGGGGAGGTGGGTGGTGGGGTCGGTGCCGCGACGGGGTATCCGATCGCCGCTCTGGGATATTCGGTCATGGCATGTTGCCGCGGCGATCGGACACCCCGACACGACCCCTCACGCCGGAGAGCCGACAGCAGGAAGGTGAGGGCTGCGGCCATTGACCTTTTAGGGGCGCGGGGAACTGCGCACCCAGCCCCCACCGGCCCGCACTGTGCACACCGTCCCAAGGTCCCCGGTCTTTGTCTTTTCAGGGGCGCGGGGAACGGCGCGACAAGCCACAGCCGACCTGCACCCTACGAACCAACCTGAGCCACCCCAATCTTTTAGGGGCGCGGGGAACTGCGCGACCAGCCACAACGGAGCCGCACCCTGCAAACTGACCCGAGGCACCCCAGCTTTCCGGGGCGCAGGGAACGGCACCCAGCCCAGACGACCCGCACCCAATAAGCCGCCCAACCGCCGGAGGCTCAGGCAAGATGCGCCCATGACCGACCGCACTCCCATCCGCGTCCTGATCGCCGACGACCAGGACATGGTCCGTACGGGGTTCCGTTTCTTCCTCGATGCGCAACCGGACATCACCGTGGTCGCGGAGGCCCGCGACGGGGAGGAGGCCGTGACGCTGGCCCGGCGACTGCGGCCGGATGTCTGTCTGCTGGACATCCGGATGCCGAAGCTGGACGGCCTGGAGGCCACCCGGATCCTGGCTGGACCGGATGTCGCGGACCCGATGCGGGTGGTCGTGGTCACCACCTTCGACCTCGACGAGTACGTCTACGGCGCCCTGAACGGCGGCGCCTGCGGCTTCCTGCTCAAGGACTCCGGGCCGACCCTGCTCGCCGAGGCGGTCCGCGCCGCGGCGGTCGGCGACTCACTGGTGTCCCCGTCGGTCACCGTGCGCCTCCTCAAGCACGTCACCGCCGCGCAGCCGCCCGCATCGGTACCGACGCATGTCGCGTTCGAGCCCGCACTGCCCCAAGAACCGCTCACCGAGCGCGAGTTGGACGTCGTACGTCTCGTCGCCCTCGGTCACACCAACGCCGAGATCGCCGCGTCCCTGTTCGTCTCCCTCTCGACCGTCAAGACGCACCTCACCAGCGTCCAGCACAAGCTCTCCGCCCGGAACCGTGTGGAGATCGCCGCCTGGGCCTGGCGGACCGGCCACGCCGACGGCCCTTCGTAGTCCTTCCGGGTGGCTGTCGCAGCTCTGTGGAAATGGGACCCATTTTCATATAGCGTGTGGGTCGACCGCCCGGACCAGGAGAGCAGAGATGGCCACACACGCCCTACCCGAGACGCCGTCGACCAGTGGCGACCGTCGGCTGCCGGTGACCGTGCTCTCCGGCTTCCTCGGTGCCGGCAAGACCACCCTGCTGAATCATGTCCTCGGTAACCGTGAGGGGTTGCGCGTCGCGGTCATCGTCAATGACATGAGCGAGATCAACATCGACGCCGCACTGGTGCGGGGCGGCGAGGCCGCCCTGTCGCGCACCGAGGAGCGGCTGGTCGAGATGACCAACGGCTGTATTTGCTGCACCCTGCGTGACGACCTGCTGGAGGAGATCGACCGGCTGGCCCGGGAGGGTCGCTTCGATCATCTGCTGATCGAGTCGAGTGGTATCTCCGAGCCGATGCCTGTCGCCGCCACCTTCGCCTTCCCGCGCGACGACGGGGCCACGCTCGGCGACCTGGCCCTCCTCGACACCATGGTCACCGTGGTCGACGCCCTGAACTTCCTGCCCGAGCTGGCGGGCGGGGACGAACTCGCGGAGCGCGGGCTCGCCCCGTTCGAGGACGACGAGCGCACCGTGAGTGATCTGCTCGTGGACCAGGTCGAGTTCGCCGACGTCATCGTCCTCAACAAGCTCGACCTCGTCGACGCGGAGACGGCCGACCGGCTGCGGGCCACGCTGACCCGGCTCAACCCGGTCGCCCGCGTAGTCCCGGCCACTCTCGGCCGCGTGGACCTCCGAGAAGTGCTCGGCACGGGGCTGTTCGACCTGGAGCGGGCCCAGCAGGCCCCGGGCTGGGTCATGGAGCTCAACGGCGAGCATGTGCCGGAGACCGAGGAGTACGGGATCTCCAGCACGGTCTTCCGTTCCGAACTGCCCTTCCATCCGGACCGGTTGTGGGCCTTCGTCACCCAGGACCTCGACAGCGGGGCCTTCGGCCGGGTGCTGCGCTCGAAGGGCTTCTTCTGGCTGGCCAGCCGCCCGAACGTGACCGGCGTGTGGTCGCAGGCCGGCTCCGTCGCCCGCTTCGAACCCTCCGGTGCCCGCGACCCGGACGCCGCCCAGGGCCAGGAACTGGTCTTCATCGGCACCGACCTGCACACCGAGGCCCTGCGAACCGCCCTGACCGGCTGTCTCATGACCGACGGTGAACTCCTCCCGCCCGTCGACCCGTTCCCCGCCTGGGACACCACGGGCATCGACGACACATGCGAACACGAAGACGGACACGTACACCACCCCGCGCTCGTGACGCAGTCCTGAAGCTCCGGGGCGGGCGGTGGTCGCAGCCACGGCACCGCCCGTCCCGGCCGAACCACCCCGACATCCCGTACGGCTCTCGACGACGACGGAGGCGGCCATGACCGACCGCGGCGTACAACTCGGCACGGTCCAGGAAACCCTGCTCATCCCGCTGTACGGGCGGGCGGTGGAGAACCGGAAGCCGGAACCGGCGCTGCGCGATCCACGTGCCGAGGAGATGGTCGAGGCGATCACCGAAGCGATCGACTACGACTTCGCCCGCTTCGACGGTCTGCCCAGCCTGTTCGGTTCCGTGCTGCGCACCTCCCTCTTCGACCGCTGGATACGCGACTTCCTGGTCGCCCACCCGGACGGCACGGTCGTGGAGATCGGCACCGGCCTCAACACCCGCTACGAGCGCACCGACAACGGCCGCGCCCGCTGGTTCGAGCTTGACCTGCCCGACGTCATCGAGCTGCGACGGACCTTCTTCACCGACACCGCGCGGCGACAGATGATCGCGGCGTCGGTGACCGCGGAGGAATGGGCCGCTGATGTGGCGGGTGGCGCCGACGGTCCGTACTTCTTCAGTGCCGAGGCTGTGCTTCCGTACCTCGACGAGCCGGAGGTCCGGCATGTCGTCGACCTGATCGCCGAGCGCTTTCCCGGCTCGCTGCTCGCCCTGGACACCGCCGGTCCCGGCGTCGTCGACACGCAGGACACGCACGACGCGCTGAGCAAGGTCGAGGCGCGCATCCAGTGGTCCTGCCCCGACCCCGCCGCGCTTGAGCGGTGGCGGCCAGGGACGCGACTCCTCGCCTCCCACACGCTCACCACGCTGCCGCCGGAGCTGTACGACTCCCTGCCCGGGGCGTATCAGGAGATGCTCACGTCACTGGCCGCTCAGCGGCTGTCGAAGGTCGAGGACTACCGGCTCAGTCTTCTCAGGCTCACCAGTCGGATTAGCCAACCGTAATGATCCTGTGGCAGAGTGTGACGCGCACGCCCGGCGCCCAGGCGACGTCGGGCACCCTCCCCGGTCAGGACCTGTGTGCCTGATCGGTCAGCGTCCGGAGGGACGTGCCACGCGGGCTGGCGGACTCGTCCATCGGCACCAGGGCACGAAGGCGATTGGCTTACATCTCTGAGCAACACTGGGGATCACTAAGCCATTCAGAGACGCTTCCGTAGCCCCGGCCGCCTGTCGTGGGAGTCGGTCCGGTCCGAGTGAGCGCTCCGTGACACGGGCCAGGCGCGCCGTGAAGACCTCGCGGGCGTCGGGCGTTAGTGATCATCGAGATAGTCGTGAGGGGCCGGAGCCCTGGTTCCCTCGTCGTGATCGTCGCTCATGGTGGTGAGCCTGCCATGAGGCCGGGTCGCTGCCGGGGTCTTGCCTTCGCGCGCACTCCAACTCCTAGCGTCCACAGGCATGGAGAACAGTGGGAACAGCGGGAATGCAGGGAACAATGGGAACACCGGGAGTGTCGAGCGCAGGACTCTGGGGCGCAGCGGGATCGAGGTGAGTGGCCTCGGGTTCGGCTGCTGGGCCATCGGTGGTGAGTGGGCGCGGCCGGACGGAATGCCTCTGGGGTGGGGCAAGGTCGACGACGAGGAGTCCGTGCGGGCGATCCGCCGCGCTCTCGACCTCGGGGTGACGTTCTTCGACACGGCGGACGCGTACGGCACCGGGCACAGTGAGCGTGTCCTCGCGCGGGGGCTCGGCAAGCGGCGGGCCGACGTGGTCGTCGCGACCAAGTGGGGCAATGTGATCGACGAGGAGCGTCGTCTCGCCGTGGGGAGCGACGACTCGCCGGCGTACGCCCGTCAAGCGCTGACCGCCTCGCTGCGACGCCTGGACACCGACTACATCGACCTGTACCAGCTCCACATCTCCGACGCCGCACCGGACCGGGCCGCCCAACTCCGTGACACCTGCGAGGAGTTCGTGCGCGAGGGGCTCATCCGTGCGTACGCCTGGAGTACCGACGACCCGGAGCGGGCGGCCGTCTTCGCACAGGGCCCGCACTGCGCGGCCGTGCAGCACCGCCTCAACGTCCTCCAGGACGCGCCGGAGATGCTCGCGTTCTGCGAGGAGTCGGAGCTCGCGAGCATCAACCGCAGCCCGCTGGCGATGGGGCTCCTGACGGGCAGGCGCGCCGCCGGACAGCCTCTCGAAGCCGGTGACATCCGCAGTGCCCCGCCCGCCTGGCTGCCGGGCTTCTCGCAGGGCGAAGGCGCCGACCCGGAGTGGCTGCGTACGGTCGAGTCTCTCCGGTCCGTCCTCACCAGCAACGGCCGTACGCTCGCCCAGGGCGCCCTGGCCTGGCTGTGGGCGCGCAGCCCGCGCACCGTACCGATCCCGGGCTTCCGGTCGGTCGCGCAGGCCGAGGAGAACGCGGGAGCACTTGCCCAAGGGCCGCTCAGCGCAGGGCAGTTGATCGAGATCGACGGCATCCTGGGGCGGTGAGCTGCTGCTGAACCACCGTGTTGGGGCAGCCGTTCCGTGGCTCGGGCCCGGACCCGCGGTCCCACGCGGGATCCCCCCGCCCGTGAACCCGGAACGGCTGCCGCCTCCCCCCTAGGATGTGGCGCGGTGGGGCTCGGAAGCCCTGTGCTCCAAGTGTGAAGTTCTGGTGGAGGTGAGTCGAGCATAGGCGCTCCACCGGCCGAAATGCTGCGGACTGGCGCCTTCCGCTTGTGCAGGTTGAATCGTGGGCCGGTCCACGGAGATCCATCAGGAGGGCCCTAAGCGGCTTTGGTGAAGTCCGGTGCGGTACAGCGCCCCGTAAGGGGCGCGGGGCTGTGTCGAATATGCGGCTACCGCCGCGATGGGGGTCCCCCCGGTCGAGCGAAGCCGAGAGTGGGGGAGCGACCAGCCCCCACCGGGCCGTGCCCGCGGCGGAGCCGCACGTAGATACAGCAGCACCGTCCTTCCAGCGGAGCGCTCAGCCCCGGCCCACGAACGGCATCGTTGTCGCGAGGACCGTCGCGAACTGCACGTTTGCCTCCAGCGGCAGCTCCGCCATGTGCCGCACCGTGCGGGCCACGTCGGCGGCGTCCATCACGGGCTCCGGCGCGACCTCCCCGTTCGCCTGCAGCGCGCCCGTCTGCATGCGCTCGGTCATGTCGGTCGCCGCGTTGCCGATGTCGATCTGGCCGCAGGCGATCCGGTACGGACGCCCGTCCAGGGAGAGCGACTTGGTGAGGCCGGTCAGCGCGTGCTTGGTCGCCGTGTACGCGGCCGAGCGCGGGCGCGGGGTATGCGCCGAAATCGAGCCGTTGTTGATGATCCGGCCGCCCTGCGGGTCCTGCTCCTTCATCTGCCGGTACGCCGCCTGCGCGCACAGGAACGCCCCGTCGAGGTTGGTGCCGACCACATGCCGCCAGGCCTCGTACGGCAGGTCCTCGAACGGCACGCCGCCGGGGCCGAACGTGCCCGCGTTGTTGAAGAGCAGGTCGAGCCGCCCGAAGCGGTCCTGTGTGGCGGCGAAGAGTGCGGTCACGTCGTCGGGTTGCGACACGTCGGCGCGTACGCAAACAGAGCCGGTAGGGGCGGCCTTGTTCGGGTTTGGCCCCTCCGGAAGTGTCGCTTCCGCGAGTGTCGCCGTCTCCTCCAGCCGCTCCGCGCGGCGGCCTGCGAGCGCCACCGACCAGCCGGTGCGCAGGAGTTCCAGTGCCACGGCACGGCCGATTCCGGAGCCCGCGCCGGTCACGATCGCGATCTTCGTTCGCATTGCGTCCATGGCCTCGCAGCGTACGTGAGCGCCCCCGAGGGTCCGCCATGCGGAACTCATCTGTCCGACATCTGACTGTTGTGTACGTGACAGTCGGGCGTTGACCCTGGCCACTCCAATGCCTTGTACAACAACCGTCAGGGGAGGGCCAGATGACACTCACAGGCCACCAGCAGCATCAGTCGCAGCATGCCCCCGAACTCCGTGCGGCCGCCCGTCACCTCGGTCGGCGCCGCTTCCTCACCGTCACCGGCGCGGCCGCCGCGCTCGCCTTCGCCACCAACCTGCCGACCGCGGGCGTGGCGGGTGCCGCCGAACTCGACGCGGCGAAGATCACCGAGAACCCGTTCACCCTCGGCGTCGCCTCCGGTGACCCGCTGCCCACCTCCGTGCTGCTGTGGACGCGCCTGGCGCCCACCCCGTACCAGGCCGACTCCGGGCTGCCCCAGGAACGCGTCACCGTGTACTGGGAGTTGGCCAGTGACGAGAGATTCCGACGCATCGTCAGACGCGGGACAGCCGCCGCCCACCCCGAGTTCCAGCACTCCGTGCACGTCGAGGTCGGCTACCTCGACCCCGGTCGCGTCTTCTACTACCGCTTCCGGGTGGGCAGTTGGGTCAGCGAGACCGGCCGCACGCGCACCGCGCCCTCGTCCCGGTCCCGCGTCGACGACCTGACGCTGGCCGCGGTCTCCTGCCAGGCGTACCACGACGGGTACTTCACCGCGTACGGCCATCTCGCCGAGGAGGACGTCGACCTGGTCTTCCACGTCGGCGACTACCTGTACGAGTACGCGGTCAACTCCGTCGGCGGCGCCCGCAACTACACCGACCGCGTGCTGCCCGACGTCTTCAACCGGGAGACGATCACGCTGGAGGACTACCGCCTGCGGTACGCCCTCTACAAGACCGACCCCGACCTGCGGGCCGTCCACGCCGCGCACCCCTTCGTGGTCACCTGGGACGACCACGAGACCGAGAACAACTACGCGGACGACATCCCCGAGAACGACGTACCGCCGGAGGAGTTCCTGCTGCGCCGCGCCGCCGCGTACCGCGCGTACTGGGAGAACCTGCCGCTGCGCCGCCCGCAGCGGCCCGAGGGCCCCGACATGCGGCTCTACCGCCGCCTCCTCTGGGGCCGGCTCGCGCAGTTCGACATCCTCGACACCCGGCAGTACCGCACCGACCAGGCGAACGGCGACGGCTGGAAGACGCCCACGCCCGAGTCGGAGGCCGAGTCGCAGACCCTGCCGGGGCTCGCCCAGGAGCGGTGGCTGACCGACGGCTGGAAGCAGTCGAACGCGCTGTGGAACGTCGTCCCGCAGCAGGTTGTCTTCGCCCGCCGCAACCACGCCACCGCCGGCAACACCACCCTCAGCATGGACTCCTGGGACGGCTACCCCGCCTCCCGCGAGCGGCTCCTCGCGGGTGCCGAGGCGGCCGGTGTGGAGAACCTGATGGTGCTCACCGGCGATGTCCACGTGTCGTACGGCTTCGACATCAAGCGGGACTTCGCGGACCAGGGTTCTCGCACGATGGGTACCGAGATCGTCACCACGTCGATCACCAGCGGGCGGGACGGCGCCGCGCGGCCGGCCAACTGGGCGGGGTATCTGGCCGCCAACCCGCACATGAAGCACTACAACGGGCACCGGGGGTATGTGACGGTCGGCCTCGGTCGTGATTCGGCGCGGGTCGATTTCAGGACCGTGCCCGCCGTGACGACGCCGGGGGCTGCGATCACGACCGCCGCGTCCTTTGTTACCGAGGTGGGGGAGCAGGGGTTGAAGCCGGTGTAGTGCTCACGTCGGGAGAGAGAGGGGTGGGGGACTGCGGTGGTTCGTTGGCCGCGGGTTGTCCGTGGCTGGTCGCGCAGTTCCCCGCGCCCCTGAAGGGGCGCGCCCTGGCGGGGCGCGTCCCTCAGGTGGCCGTCTCTCCTGGGTAGGTGACGCCGATTCGGTCACGTACCGCGTCCAGTGTTCGCATTACCGCCAGGGTGCCGTCGAGGGGGACGAGTGGGGACTCGGTCTCGCCGGCGCGGAGGCAGCGCATGACCTCGATGGCCTCGTGTTTGAGGCTGGCACGGGTCGCGTCGGCCGCGGTGAACTCCTCCGGGTCGCGGCCGTCCCGGTGCAGGACGAAGCGGTCGGCGTGGAAGAAGCCGTACGGGATGTCGATGCGGCCCTGGGAGCCGGTGACAGAGGCGGAGGTGGAGGTGCCGCCGACGAGAGAGCAGTGCAACGAAGCGAGAGCGCCGCTCTCCCAGGAGAGCAGCATGCCCGTCTGGAGATCGACGCTCTCGTCGGAGAGCACCGCTCTCGCCATGACCTCCGAGGGCTCCCCGAGCAGCAGCTGTGCGAACGACACCGGATACACGCCCAGGTCGAGCAGCGCCCCGCCGCCCTGCGCCGGATCGCGCAGCCGGTGGCTGGGCGGGAAGGGACCGGAGAGCCCGAAGTCGGCCTGCACCGTACGGACCTCACCGATCGCGCCATCATCGACGAGTGCCTTGAGGCGCCGGATCAGCGGGTTGCAGTACATCCACATGGCCTCCATCAGGAAGCTGCCGCGCTCCTTCGCGAGGTCGACCAGCTCCCGCGCCTCGCGC
The DNA here is from genome assembly GCF_040654355.1 of Streptomyces sp. NPDC050704. NCBI lineage: Bacteria > Bacillati > Actinomycetota > Actinomycetes > Kitasatosporales > Streptomycetaceae > Streptomyces > Streptomyces sp. NPDC050704. The sequence continues at coordinate 217,069 of NZ_JBFAHW010000002.1, forward strand.
GCGTTCAGCGTGAACGCCTTCTCGCACAGCACGTTGCGCCCCGCCTCCAGGCACAGCCCGGCCGCCGCCCGGTGCGCCGAGTGCGGTGTCGCGACGTACACGACATCCACGTCCTCGTCCTGGGCGAGGGCGTCCCCCTCCCCGTACGCCCGGGGTATCCCGAACCGCTCCGCGAACGTCTTCGCCGACTCCTCGGTCCGGGACGCCACCGCCACCACCTCGGCGTCCGGCAGATCGACCAGATCCGCCGTGAACGCCGCGGCGATCCCGCCGGTCGCCAGCACACCCCACCGCACGCGTTCGCGTTCGCGTTCCTCAGCCATGCCCGACCTCTCGCTGGTCTCGACCACCTGTCCGAGCTGAGAGCATAGGTGCCGGATTCGACATGCAGGGAAACAGGACAGGGATACAGGAGGGGTACATGTCCGAGCGTCGCCGCACCACGCGGGACCAGGACGACCAGGGCAGCCAGGACGACAAGGAGGGGCACATACCGAGCGCGAGACCTGTCCCGGACGCGGCACCCGCACCCGCACCCGCACCCGCGGCCGCGGCCGCGACCGCGGCCCGGGCGGCAGCGCCATCGGGCGCCCGCCGCTCCGTAGGGCTCCTCGTCACCCTCATCCTCGGCGGTCTCACCGCCGTACCGCCGCTGTCCATGGACATGTACCTCCCGGCGCTTCCGGCGGTCACCGACTCGCTGCACGCGTCCGCCGCCACCGTGCAGCTGACGCTCACCGCGTGCCTCGCGGGCATGGCGCTCGGGCAGCTCGTCGTCGGACCGATGAGCGACAAGTGGGGGCGCAGGCGGCCCCTGCTGGCGGGGCTGCTCGTCTACATCGTCGCCACCGCCGTCTGCGCGTTCGCGCCGACCATCGAACTGCTCGTCGTCTTCCGGCTGCTCCAGGGACTCGCGGGCGCGGCCGCGATCGTGATCGCCCGGGCCGTCGCACGCGACCTGTTCGACGGCGTGGCCATGGCGCGGTTCTTCTCCACGCTCATGCTGATCTCCGGTGTCGCGCCGATCATCGCGCCGCTCATCGGCGGGCAGGTGCTGCGGATCACCGACTGGCGGGGCGTCTTCTACATCCTGACCGCCGTCGGCATCGTGCTCACCGTCATCGTCTGGCGGCTGCTGCCCGAGACGCTCCCGCCGGAGCGGCGGAACAACGGCGGCACCGTCGAAGCCCTGCGCACCATGCGCGGCCTGCTCGCCGACCGCGTCTTCACCGGCTACATGCTCGCGGGCGGCTTCGCCTTCGCCGCCCTCTTCGCGTACGTCGCGGCCTCGCCGTTCGTGATCCAGGAAATCTACGGCGCCTCCCCGCAGACCTACAGCATCCTCTTCGGCGTCAACTCGATCGGCCTGGTGGCCGTCGGCCAGCTCAACGGCAAGATCCTCGTCGGCCGGGTCAGCATGGACAAGGTGCTCATGACCGGCCTCGCGATCATCACCGCCGCGTCGGCCGCGCTGCTGCTGATGGCCACCGGTGTCTTCGGCGAGGTGGGTCTCGTGCCGATCGCCGTCGGCCTGTTCGTCCTCATGTCCGCGATGAGCCTGTGCCTGCCCAACACCAACGCGCTCGCCCTCATGCGCACCCGGCACGCGGCGGGCTCCGCGTCCGCCCTGCTCGGCACCTCCTCCTTCCTCGTCGGCGCGATCGCCTCACCCCTGGTGGGCGTCGCAGGCGAGCACACGGCCGTCCCGATGGCCGTGGTCCAACTGGTCTGTGCACTGGTGGCCATCGGCTGCTTCATGGGACTGTGCCGTCCCTGGCGTAGACAGGCGGACCTGAAGGGAGCGGACAGCTGAGCGCACCGAGACTGCGCCCCGGCACACCGGAACGTGCCGGGCTGGACCCCGATGAACTGGATTGCCTCGTACGGGAGTTGCGCGAACTCACCGGCGGGGACCGGCCCTGGGCCGCGGGCGCCGTGCTGGTCGCCGGACGCGGGCCCGTGATCGCCGTCGAGGAGGCGGTGGGATGGGCGGTGCGGTACTCCGCGTACGACCAGACGGCCGACGCCGGTGTGGAACTGCCGCGCGAGGCCCGGACGCCGATGACCCTGTGCACGCCCTTCGACCTGGCGTCCCTCACGAAGCTCTTCACGAGCGTGGCCGCGGTGCAGCAACTGGAGCGCGGCACGCTCGGCATCGACGCGCGGGTGGGGGCGTACCTGCCGGACTTCACCGCGGCCGCCGAGTACGGCATCACCGTGCGGCACCTGCTCACCCACACCTCCGGGCTGCGACCCGAACTCCCGCTGTACGACTGCCCCGGCGACACGGCGCGGCTCGCCCTGCTGCGGGCCGAGGAGCCGGTGACGGCGCCGGGCCGCGCGTACGGCTACTCGGACCTCAACCTGCTGCTCCTCCAGCACGTCCTGGAACGAATCACCCGGCGACCGCTGGACGTCCTGATTCGGGACGGGATCACCCGCCCGCTCGGGATGACGGCCACCGCGTTCGGGCCGTGCCCGGGCGCGGCCGCCACCGAGGACCAGCGGCGGCCGTGGGCCAAGGCGGACCGGGGGATGCTGCGGGGCGAGGTCCACGACGAGAACGCGTGGGCGCTCGGCGGCGTCGCCGGCCACGCCGGTCTCTTCTCGACCGCGCACGACCTCGCGGTCTTCTGCCGCACCCTGCTGGCGGGCGGCTCGTACGGCACCGCCCGCATCCTCGGCCCCGACTACGTCGAACTCCTCTTCACCCCGCCCGGCCTGGGCTTCGCCCTCGACCAGCCGTGGTTCATGGGCGACCTGGCCGGGCGCGGCGCCGCGGGCCATACGGGCTTCACGGGTACGTCGCTGGTACTGGACCCGGCGACGGACACCTTCCTGGTGCTGCTCGCCAACACGGTGCACCCGCGCCGCCGGCCGCCGGACAACGGGCCCCGGGCGGCGGCGGGGACCCGGCTGGCCCGGGCGGTACGGGGCCCTGACGGGCGCCAGCGCTCGCTGCCGGCTCCATAGAACTGCACGGGCTGCACGGATTGCGCGGGCTGCACGGGCTCCACGGGCTGCACGGGACTGCACGGGCTGCACGGGACTGCATGGGACTGTGCGGGATTTCTCAGGGCTCCGCCGTGACAGAATTTCCTCGTGACCGTCCCCGTTTCCCCAGCTGAGACCTTGCGTGAGGCCCTGTCCGGGCTGCTCGACGGGCTGCCGCCGAAGACGGCCGCGCAGGCCGTCGAGCGGCTGATCGCGAACTACCGGGGGACCACCCCGACCGACGCCCCGATCCTGCGCGACCGCGCGGACGTGGCCGCGTACGCCGCGTACCGGATGCCCGCGACCTTCGAGGCGGTACGGGCCGCGCTGGACGCCTTCGCGGACGCCGTGCCGGACTGGACGCCCGGCAGCCATGTGGACGTGGGCGGGGGGACGGGAGCTGCGACCTGGGCCGTGAGCGCGACCTGGCCCGAGGAGCGGCCGGTGACCGTGCTCGACTGGGCCGAGCCCGCGCTCGCGCTCGGCCGTGAACTCGCCTCGCGGAACCCGCTGTTGAAGTCCACCGAGTGGCGGCGCTCTCGGATCGGAGCGGCGCTCACTATCGAGAGCAGTGATCTCGTCACGGTGTCGTATGTGCTCGGTGAGCTGACCGAGGCTGCCCGTGCGGTTGTCGTGGACGCCGCCGCGACCGCCGCGGCCCCCGACTCCGGGGCTGTTGTGATCATCGAGCCCGGGACGCCGGACGGCTATGCCCGCGTCCTTGCCGCCCGGGACCGGCTGATCGGCGCCGGCTTCCACATCGCGGCTCCCTGTCCGCACAGTGCCGCCTGTCCCATCGTGCCCGGCGAGGACTGGTGCCACTTCTCGGCGCGGGTCAGCCGTTCCTCGCTGCACCGGCAGGTGAAGGGGGGCTCGCTGGCGTACGAGGACGAGAAGTTCAGCTATGTCGCCGCCACCCGTCTTCCGGTGGCTCCGGCCGTGTCCCGGGTCGTACGGCGGCCGCAGATCCGTAAGGGGCAGGTGCTGCTGGATCTGTGTGAGGCGGAGGAGGCCCTGCGGCGCGTGACCGTGACGAAGCGGCACGGTCTTCTCTACAAGGCGGCCCGGGACGCGGACTGGGGCGACGCGTGGCCGCCCCACGGCGTGTAGTCGCCCCCGCCGCCCCTGCCCGTCTCATCCCTGGGGGCTCCGCCCCAGGCCCCGTGTCGTGTGGTGTCGGGTGCGGGTGGGTGGGGGCCGGTCGCGCAGTTCCCCGCGCCCCTGGAGGGCGGGCTGCGCCCTGCCCTCCAGCCCAGCCCGCGACCCCAGCCCGCCCGCGCACCTCCCCAGCCCGGTCCCGGCCCACTCAGCCCGTCCGGCGTTTGAGGACGAGGCCGTTCAGGCCGATGCGGGGGTCTGGGCGTGGACTCGGTGAGAGCCAGCT